>NZ_VDMO01000005.1 GCF_006335125.1 Deinococcus radiopugnans ATCC 19172 | reverse complement strand
ATGCTGGACTGGACAGGCGGGGTTCTGACAGACGAAACTCTCGAGTGGGAGCTCTTTTGACACGTCCGGGGATAGGCCCCGGACGCTCTCATTTCAGTGGTGTCGGGCATGGTTCCAGCCAACTACCGGATGGAACCGCCCGGCCTCTTTTCGATTTGCTATGGCTTGGCGCCGCTCAAGAGGGACTGAGTGTCGGCCCTATTTCTTCGGCGGCTTGCTAGGCCGCACCTCAACCTTGCTGGGCAGCGTGCGGGCGGGCATGTTCAGCAGGTCCACCGTAAGCTGCGCGATGTCCTCGGGCTGGATTTTCCAGGCGTCAGCGTCGGAGGGCGTGTGCCCGGCAAAGTGGGTCGCCACGCTGCCGGGCATGATCTGCGTCACCTTGATGTCGTGCGCCCTCAGGTCCAGGGTCAGCACCTCGGACAGGCCGTTCAGGCCGAACTTGCTGGCGTTGTAGGCCGCGCCGCCCGCGAACGGGTTCTTGCCCGCCAGGCTGGACAGCGTGAAGATGTAGCCGCCCCGCTTTTTCAGCGCCGGAATGCCCGCCTTGATGGTGTAGAAGGCCCCCGACAGGTTGGTGTCGATCACGGCCTGCCAGTCCTGGATGCTCATGTCGGCCACGTTGTCGAACTTGCCCACACCCGCGTTGACGAACAGCACGTCCAGACCCCCGAAGGCCTCGACATGCCCGTTCACCGCCTGCACCAGGGCTTCCGGGTCACGCACGTCGCAGACCACACCGCGCGCCGTGCCGCCGATCTTGCGGGCCGCCTCGCTGATCTCGGCCTCGTCGCGGCTGGTGATGGTCACGGCGTACCCCGCCACCGCCAGCGCCCGCGCCACCTCATAGCCGATGCCCTTGCTGGCGCCGGTGACAAAGGCGCTGCCGCGCGTTCCTGCCTGTTGCTGTGTTGTCTGGTCAGTCATTGGACGACGCTAACACGCCTGGGCGCCGCCCTCTGGAATCACAAGGCGAGCTAAACCCCGTGGAGCGACGGACGGCTCTGTCCGGTGGTTCCTGGAGCATTTGTCCGAATGGAGGCATCAGAAAAAAGACTTCTGATGCCTCCATTCTCTGCTCCGCAGCTTTGCAAGTCCCAGATGCTCAGCAAAATTCACTCACTTTCTGCGAGCTGTGCCAGTCCGTTCGGTCAAAAGCAAACAGGACTTTTGACAAATGCTCTGGATTCAGCGCCCGTACCACGGCTGGGCTTCCGGATCCCCGGAGTGCCGCAGGTAGGAGTTCACGGCGATGCCCAGGGCACTCAGGCCCGCAAGTCCCGCCGTGCCCATCAGCAAGCCCGCCGGACCAGGCTCTATCACTCCAGCGCCAGCCGTGCCGACCAGACCCGCCGCGATCACCCAGCCCAATCGGCGCCGCACACTGATCGCCACACAACGTTGTAGATACGCTCTTCTCATCACCACCCAACATACTGTTTACCGGACTCTCATGTGCAGAAAATGCCATGGCACACAGCACCCATTGGGGGTGACCCCGCTCCTCGATGAGAGAAGGGGGGCGAGGGCCGTTCGTGGGAAAGGAGAAACGGTCTGGACGTCCCGTTCAGGGCAGCCGCAGGGCCAGCTGGTCGTACACGAAATTGGCGGCCTCCGACTGATGCTGGTAGACGCTCCAGAGGCTGAATTCCTGTCCCACGCTGACCCGCTCTCCCCCCGGCAGCGCGAAATCCAGGCGGGCCGTCAGCTTGAGCCACGGCAACAGCGCGCCGGGCGTCTGCAGCACCGGGGTCACGCGAATGGCCTGCGGGCTGGCCGCGTCCCGGCTGATGGTGGCCCCCGGATAGCGCCGTTTGAGCGCGCCGCCCGCGTCGCGGCGCATGGCGGCCAGGACGCTGGTCTGGTCACTGCCGCCCAGCAGGTTGGGCCCCACCAGCTGCGGGTCCAGGATCACGTAGGTGGCACTGGACAGCCGGGCGCTGCTCCAGTCGGTGGGCAACGGTGCCGCCGGAGTCTGGGCGTGGGCGGACAGCACCAGGGGGCTCAACAGGGCGGCGGACGTCAGGGAGGCTCGCAGGGACATGGTCACAGTGCAGCACAGCCCGTCTGATGGGCCGTGAAGCGGACATGAGGCGCGTGTTGCGCCGCCGCACCAGATCCACAAAACCCCGCCGCCTCAGGCGCTACAGTGGACCGCATGCAGGACCTTCTGAACACCATGCGCCGCCTGCGCGCCCCGGACGGCTGTCCCTGGGACGCCGAGCAGACCCACGCCTCGCTGCGCCCCTACCTGCTGGAGGAAGCGGCCGAGGCGGTGGACGCCATCGACGGCGGCAGCTCGGCGGAGCTGGCCGGGGAACTGGGCGACGTGCTGCTGCAGGTGGCCTTTCACAGCGTGATTGCCGAGGAGGCGGGCACCTTCGGGTACGCGGACGTGGAGGGGTCCATCGTGAGCAAGCTGGTGCGGCGTCACCCGCACGTGTTCGGAGAGACCCAGGTCAGCGGCAGCGCCGAGGTGGTCCGCAACTGGCAGGCCATCAAGGCCGCCGAACAGGGGGGCCAGCCCCGCCGCGCGCTGGACCGGGTGCCTTCGGCGCTGGGGGCGCTGGCCCGTGAGGCAGCGGCGCAGCGGCTGGCGGGCGTCAGCGGGGGCCGGGACCAGCTCTCGGCCGCGCTGGAGGCGGCCCCCGACACGCCGCAGGGGGTGGCCGACGTGCTGGCCGCCGCCGTGGCCTGGGCACGGGCGCACGGCGTAGACGCCGAACTGGCCCTCCGGGACCACACCACGCGCACGCTGGAGGCCCTGCCGGACGAGACCGCCGCCCCGTGAGCGGGCCGTCCCGCACGGACCCGCTTGACGTGTCGCTGCTCGAAGATCCATCCGCCACAGCCGAGCGTGATCCCTGGGCCGGCTGGCTGGCCGGACGCCGCCGTCAGCCGCTGCACCTGCCGCAGTACCGCCCCGCCGCCGTGCTGGTGGCCCTGACCCGTGAGGCGGACCCGCGGGTGCTGCTCACCGTGCGGTCCTCGGAACTGCCCACCCACCGGGGCCAGATCGCCTTTCCGGGCGGCAGTCTGGAGGCCGGCGAGAGCGTGACCGCCGGGGCCTTGCGCGAGGCCTGGGAGGAGGTGGGGCTGGACCCCGCCGCCGTTACCGTGCTGGGCGAGATGGACGACGTGTTCACCCCGGCGGGCTTTCACGTCACGCCGGTGCTGGCGCGCATTCCGGCGCAACCCACGCTGCGGCTGTCCGGCGAGGTGGTCCAGCTGCTGCTGCCACCGCTCTCGGAACTGCGGGCCCTGACGCCGACGCGCGAGGACCGCCAGATGCCGGACGGGCAGCCGGTGGTGCTGTACCGCTATCCCTGGCAGGGCCACGACATCTGGGGCATGACGGCCCGCGTGCTGCACGATCTGCTGACGGACGGACCCAAGTAACGGGCGCCAGCCCGGCACAGAAAAGACCCCGCCGACGAGGCGGGGCATCACAACCACAGGGCTAACGTTAGCGGGTGGGGTTGATGGTGATCTGACCGTTGGTGGTCACGTTGTAGGTGCTCAGGAAGGTGCGGTAGCCGGGGGCGATCATCACGATCTCGTGGCTGCCCCGGTCCACCTGGATGCTCAGGCTGCCGTTGTTGATGGTGCCGGCTTCACGGCCGTCCACGAACACGCGGGCGTTGTTCACGCTGCTGCGAATGGTGATGGTCAGCTGGGTGGGGGCGGGGGGCGTGACCGCGACGAACTCGGCATTCACGTTGGTCGTGGTGCCGGCGCGGATGGCGACGGTGGTGGAGATGTCGCGGTAGCCGGGCGCCTGGATGCGGATGGGGTAGCTGCCGGGACGCAGGTTGTTGTAGGTCACGTTCGCGCCGCCGAGCCGCTGACCGTTGAGGGTCACGGTGGCGTTGTCCACGTTGGCCCCGACGAACAGGCTGCCGGTGCTGATGGGGGTCTGCCCGGCCACCGTGTAGAAGGCCGTATCACTCACCCAGGAGTTCTGGGGAATGGGCGTCACCACGATGCTCAGGGCCTGCGCCAGCCCTGCCTGGCTCTTGGCATTGACGGTGGCGAACTGGTCCTGGGCGGTCTTGAACGAGCTGATCTGGCTCAGGTTCAGTTCGCTCAGGCTGGCCAGGGCCAGCACCTTGTTCTGACCGATGGGGCCGGCGATGTCGAAGGTGAACTTGTCGCCGGGGGCCGGGAAGCTGCGGGTGGTGTTGGCCTTGACGAAGTTGCTGTCGCTCAGGCGGTTGGGCAGAATCTGGTCCACGCTGCCGTCGGGGTTGACGTTGAACAGGTAAACGTAGGCGTCGCGGTTGACGGTGGCGCTGATCACGGCCTTCTCGCCCACCTTGTACGCGGGGTTCTGCGCGCCGCTGGAGTCCTTGTCAATACGCACGCTGACGCTCAGGTCAGGCTGGGTGGGGTTCACGATGATGCTCTGGGCACTGATCTTGGGGGCGGCGGCGGCGGTGGACAGCAGCAGGGCTGCGGGGATCATCAAGAGTTTTTTCACGGGTGGTACCTCCGAGACGCAGGTTAAGGCGGGCAACATGACGGGCCATGAGTGGGGCAGGGGGCAACGTTAATCGTGCTTCAGCTTACGGTCAGCGGGATGACGGGTGGCTGACGTGCGTGCCAGCGGTCCTTTCCGTCGTGCGGTCCCTGTCCGGCCTCCCCCATTGGATCGGCACTTCATGAAGGTGACGGCGACGTGGCCCGGCCCCTGAACTGGAGCCTGAGTTGGAGCAGGGGCCGGGGCTGCCCGCTTCGCCCGCTGGTCCCTGTCTCCGCGTCAGTTCTCGCCTGCAACACGGCATTTGCCGCGCCTAACCCTGTTAGCCTCTGGGAATGAGTGTGTCGCCCTCCACCCACAGCACCCCACGGCCGCAGGGCGGCGGGCGGGCGGCGCGACTGGCGCTGTGGACGGTGCTGGTGGCGCTGGTGGTGCTGGGCCTGAAGTTCGTGGCCTACCTGATGACCGGCAGCGTGGCGCTGTACTCGGACGCGCTGGAAAGCGTGGTGAACGTGGCGGCGGCGCTGGCGGCCCTGATCGCGCTGCGCGTGGCGGCGCTGCCCGCCGACTCCAATCACCCCTACGGCCACACCAAGGCCGAGTACTTCAGCGCGGTGGCCGAGGGGGTGCTGATCGTACTGGCGGCCCTGAGCATCGGGCGCGAGGCGCTGGGCGGGCTGATGGACCCCCGCCCGCTGGACGCGCCGTATCCGGGCCTGCTGGTGAACCTGGGGGCCGGGGTGATCAACGCGCTGTGGGCCACGCGGCTGCTGCGGGCGGGGGCCGAACTGCGCTCCCCGGCACTGGTGGCCGATGGGCGGCACCTGCGAACCGACGTGCTGACCAGCGTGGGCGTGCTGCTGGGCGTGCTGGCCGCCAAACTGACCGGAGCGAACTGGCTGGACCCGGCGCTGGCGCTGCTGGTGGCGGTCAACATCCTGTGGAGCGGCTTTGGCCTGGTGCGCGAGAGCGTGGGCGGCCTGATGGACGCCGCCGTCGACCCGCAGACCGAGGGCCGCATCCGCCGGGTGATGAGCGAACACGGCGACGGCGCGCTGGAAATGCACGACCTGCGGACCCGCCACGCCGGACGGCTGGCCTTTATCGAGTTCCACATGGTGGTGCCCGGCGAGATGTCGGTGCAGGAGGCCCACAGCATCTGTGACCGCCTGGAAGACGCCATCCGCGCCGAGATGCCCGACAGCAGCATCACCATTCACGTGGAGCCGCAGGATAAGGCCAAGCACCACGGCGTGCTGGTGCTGTAGCGACAGGGCCGGAGTCAGCCGGTGGCCGGACCGGCCCCCACCAGCCTCAGCAGTTCCACGTACACCTTGGCCGTCGCGGTGGCGTCTTCCAGCGCGTCGTGGGCCGCGTACTCGATACCGAAATGCTCGGTCAGCTGGGCCAGCGGCGTGCCCACCCCATGCGGCAGCACGCCGGCGTGGATCAGGAACTGGGCGGTCAGCTTGGTGTCCACGTAACTGCTGCGGAACACCCGGCGCAGGTCCGGCAGCAGCGGGCGCAAGAAGCCCAGGTCAAAGCCGAAGTTGTGGCCGCCCAGCATCACCCGGCCCACCCCGGCGGCGTATTCGCGCAGGGCGGCGGCCACCTCCTCGGGCGGCTGGGCGGCGCGGTCATGGTCCAGCAGATCGATGCCGGTCACGGCCAGGGCGCCCGGCTCCACGCAGTATTCGTGATGCCTGACCCGCAGGTGAATGGGCCGTGAAATCTGACCGTCCAGGCCCAGCGTCACGGCCCCCACCGTCAGCAGCGGGTGGCGGGCCGGGTCACGACCCCCGGTTTCCACGTCCAGGAAGATGATCGGCTGGCGCAAGGCAAGGGAGGGGATCACGTCGCTCACGGGCCTGTTCCGGTCATCCCAAATCCCTGCAGTTGCAGGCGGCGGCGGATCAGCGGGTGCGGATCCACGCGCAGGCGTCTCAGGATGTGGGGCGGCAGATCGGTGCGGGCCGACAGGGCCAGCCGCACGCCGTACTCCCCGTCGGTGGAAAACCGCTCGACGAGCTCGGCGCTCAGGTCCGGGTGCTGCGCCACCGCCGCGCGCAGCTGCCATTCGCCCCAGTCGGCCAGCTGGGCCAGCCGCTCCGGACTCAGGCGCGCCCGCCCGGCCACCGCCCAGCGGGCCTGCCGGTCCGGGTGGCGCATGGCCAGTTCCTGCACCCATTCGGGGGCCGTGTCTACCGCCGCCAGCCGGGAGACAGCCAGCCCGGACCACGCCCGGATCTGGCCCGCCTGCGCCAGCCGCAGCAGCGGAAGGGCAGGATTGGCCAGCACCGCCTCCGGAAAGGTCACGGCCAGCTCGCCCAGCAGCGCAACCGGGGTGTTGGGATGGCGGGCCACGGCTTCCAGCACAGGCGGCGGCGCCCCGTGAACCAGGCGCAGCAGCTCGGCGGAAGTGGCGTTCGGTGCGGGCAGACCGGGGGCGGCAGGCGGGGTGAGAGCGGCGGGACCGGGCATCCGCCGTATTGTGCCGCCTGCCCGCCGCCTCGCAACAGCGCCGGGGCCACCATCGCGGCCCACTCAGCTGTCGGCACACAGCCTTCGTAACTAAAAATCCACGTTCCGCCGCCGGGCCGCTTCTATACTCCGGACATCACACAAGTGCTGGGAGGCATTCAAGCATGCAGCAACCGGATCATCTGTCCGTCTCCAACGAGGTCCACATTCGCTCCACGGTGGGACCGACCCGTCCGGCACCAGGGCCAGCGGTGGACCTTCACATCGACGGCGGCACCTTCACGGCCTATCTGGGCGAACCCCTGGTGGACGCCATCAACCGCGCCCGGATCGAGCTGGCGCAGGTCTGCTACCACCCGCAACTGGGGTCGATCCAGACCTGTGACACCTGCTCGGTGGAGATCGACGGGCAGATCGGGCGCGCCTGCGGGACGCCAGTGGCGGCGGGCATGGTGGTCCGCACGCAGACCGTTGCAGCGCGGGCGGCGCAGCGGGACGCCTATGACCGGATCGTGTCGAACCACGACCTGTACTGCACGGTCTGCGACAACAACAACGGCAACTGCACCGTGCACAACACGCTGGGCGTGCTGGGGATCAACCACCAGACCCGGCCCTTTCAGCCCAAGGGGTTTCCCAAGGACGACAGCAACCCCTTTTACCGCTACGACCCGGACCAGTGCATCCTGTGCGGACGCTGCGTGGAGGCCTGCCAGAACGTGCAGGTCAACGAAACCCTGAGCATCGACTGGGAGGCCGAACAGCCGCGCGTGCTGTGGGACGGGGGCAAGCCGATCGGCGAATCCAGCTGCGTGAGCTGCGGCCACTGCGTCACGGTGTGTCCGTGCAACGCCTTGCAGGAAAAGTCCATGCTGGGACAGGCGGGGCTGTTCACCGGCATTGCGCTGCCGGTGTTCAACGCGGCGGTGGACGTGGTCAAGGGGGTGGAGGCCAGCATGGGCCTCAAGCCGATCATGAACGTCTCCGACATCGAGTCGGCGGCGCGTGACCGCTACATCAAGAAGACCAAGACCGTGTGCACGTACTGCGGCGTGGGCTGCTCCTTCGACGTCTGGACCGACGAGCGGCACATCCTGAAAGTGGAGCCGGGGCTGGGGCACGCCAACGGCATCAGCACCTGCGTCAAGAGCAAGTTCGGCTGGGACTACGTGAACAGCGGCGACCGCCTGACCGCGCCCCTGATTCGCGAGGGCGACCGCTTCCGCGAGGCCAGTTGGGACGAGGCGCTGGACCTGGTGGCGCGGCGCTTCATGGACATCAAGGCCCAGCATGGCCCGGACGCGCTGGCCTTCGTGGCGAGCAGCAAGGCCAGCAACGAGGAAGCGTTCCTGGTGCAGAAGTTCGCGCGGCAGGTGATCGGCACCAACAACGTGGACAACTGCTCGCGCTACTGCCAGTCGCCGGCCTCCAAGGGCCTGGCGATGACCGTGGGCATCGGCGGCGACAGCGGCACCATCCGCGACATCGAGAACGCCAGCCTGATCCTCACGGTGGGCAGCAACACCGCCGAGAGCCACCCGGTCCTGGCGACCCGCATCAAGCGGGCGCAGAAGCTGGGGCGCACGAAAGTCGTGGTGTTCGACATCCGCGAGCATGAACTGGCCCGGCGCGCGGACGCCTTCCACCGCCCGAAGCCCGGCACCGACTTCGTGTGGCTGAGCGCGGTCAGCAAGTTCATTCTCGACCACGGCCTGGAGAACAAACCCTTCCTGGCCGAGCGCGTCAACGGCCTGGATGAGTTCCGCGCGTCGATCCAGGACTTCACGCTGGACTACGCCGAGCGGGAAACCGGCCTAAGCGCCGCCACCCTGGAAGCCCTGGCCCGCCAGATCGCCTCAGAGGAGCGCGTGTGCGTGTTGTGGGCGATGGGCGTGACCCAGCAGTGCGGCGGCACCGACACCAGCGCCGCCATCTCCAACCTGCTGCTGATCACCGGGAACTACGGTCGGCTGGGCACCGGGGCGTACCCGCTGCGGGGCCACAACAACGTGCAGGGCGCGTCGGACATGGGCGCCCAGCCGGATCAGGTCAGCGGGTACCAGCCAGTCACCGACGAGTTGACCGTGCAGCGCCACCAGCGCGAGTGGGGCGTGACGCTGCGGCCAGAGCGGGGCCTGGACAACACGCAGATGCTGGACGCCGCGATTCAGGGGCAGCTCAAGTCGATGTGGATCACCGGCGAGGAGATGAGCCTGACCGACGCCAACGCCAACCACCTGCAAGAAGGGTTCGAGGCGCTGGAATTCCTGGTGGTGCAGGACCTGTACTTCACGAACACGGCGAGGTACGCGGACGTGGTTCTTCCGGCCGCCGCGTCGCTGGAAAAGGAAGGCACGTTCACCAACACCGAGCGACGCATGCAGCGGCTGTACGAGGTCATGCCACCGCTGAAGGGCACCCGGCCCGACTGGCAGATCTACATGGGCGTCGCGGACCGCATGGGCCGCCGCTGGGGGTACACCCACCCCTCCGAGATCATGGCCGAGATCGCGCGCCTGACGCCATTCTTTGCGGGCGTGACCTACGAGCGGCTGGAAGGGTACCAGACGCTGTGCTGGCCGGTGGCCGAGGACGGCACCGATCAGCCGCTGCTGTACACCGAGCGCTTCAACTTCCCGGACGGCAAGGCCCGCCTGTACGCCGGGGAATACCGCCCGCGCCAGCTGGCCCCGGACGCCGAGTTCGATCTGCACCTGAACTCGGGGCGCATGCTGGAACACTTCCACGAGGGCAACATGACCTTCCGGGTGGAGGGCATCGCCGTCACGGCCCCCGACGCGTTTGTGGAGGTCAGCCAGGAACTGGCCGCCGAGCGCCGGATCCAGAGCGGGCAGTGGGTGCGCCTCGTCAGCGCGCACGGCGCAGTGCGGCTTCAGGCCCTGGTGACGGGCCGGGTCAGCGGCAACGAACTGTACGTCCCCATGAACGCCCGCAAGGCGCAGGACGCCGTGAACCACCTGACCGGCTCCCAGGGGGACTCGATCACCAACACGCCGGCCTACAAGGACAACCGCGTCCGCATGGAACTGCTGGGCGAGGTGGGCGACAACCCGCTGCCGGCCCGCAACTTCCGCTGGGGCCACCCCACGCCCCAGACCGGCGTGGAGGTCGAGCGCAAATGGGCGCGGCCCGACTACGTGTATCCGGGCGGCGAATTGCCGATGCTGGGCGACAGCCTGAACGCCCGCACCGACGCGCTGGGCGCGGACGACTGATGCAACTTTCCACGAGGAGCTGTCATGGCCAAGGCGCTTGATTTCACGCCCCGCGAACCCACGCCGCAGGAGCGCCTGCATTCGACCGTCGAGGATTCGACCGCCGCGCTGGAAGAGGGGCTGTACGTCCTGCGGCAGCTGCACGAACACGGCGTGCTGGACGTGCTGGGCAAGACCGTGCGCGGCGGCGAGGGCCTGACCGCGTCGCTGCTGCACATCCTGGGCGGCGAGAGCGGCACCACCCTGCTGCGCAACGTCACGGAGCTGGGCAAGACGCTGTCCACCCTGGACCCGCACGAGGTCGGCATTCTGGGCAGCGCCGTGACCACGGGCGTTCACGAGGGGGCGCGGCACGTCGCCGCCGGCAAGGGCATCGGCCTGGGCGAGCTGCTGGGCCTGCTGAAAGACCGGGACGTGCAAGTGGCGCTGGGCGCGCTGATGGCCGTGCTGAAGGGCGCGGGCCGCGCGCTGCGCGAGGCGAACGGCGAGACCACGCAGACCGCCAACCAGACCGAGGTGGGCCGCTGAACATGCCGTCGGGCGGGCCGGTAGATGCGGAGGGCGTCGTTCACCTGCCCGTCCGGCTGTACCGGACCGGCGAGTGGTCCCGCCGCACCGACGCCGTCGCCGTCGAGGAACCGCTGGAACTGCGCCTGCACACCCCGGACCGCGAACTGCCGCTGGGCGTGCTGATGCGGACGCCCGGCCAGGACCGCGAGCTGCTGCTGGGCTGGCTGGTCTCCGAGGGCCTGTGGCCGCAGGACTCCACGCTGCAGGCCGACCCGGAAAACGCCAACGTCTGGCACCTGCACACCCCCGAGCATGAGCGGCTGGCGGCGGGGGCCAGACTGACCGTGTCGTCGAGCGCCTGCGGGGTCTGCGGGTCAGGCAGCGTCGAGCAGCTGCTGAGCCGGGCGTCTCCCCCACCCTGGACGGCGGGGCCAGTGTGCGCCGCCGTGCTGGCCGGGTTGCCGGAGCGGCTGCGCGAGACCCAGGCCGGCTTTCAGGAGACGGGCGGGCTGCACGGCGCGGCGCTGTTCAGTGCGGCAGGGCGTCTGCTGTGTTCCCGCGAGGACATCGGGCGGCACAACGCCGTGGACAAGGTAGTCGGCTCGCAGATTGCTGGCCTCCCACTGCGTGATCACGTGCTGGTGGTCAGCAGCCGCGCCGGTTTCGAGATCGTGCAGAAGGCCGTGACCGCCGGCATCGGGGTGGTGGTGGCGGTGGGCGCGGCCACCAGTCTGGCGGTGGACACGGCGGCCGTCTTTGGGGTCACGCTGTGCGGCTTTACCCGTGAGGGCCGCTTCACGGTGTACGCGGGCGCAGTCCGGGTGCGGGGGCCGGCAGAGTGAGCAGGCACGGCCTGATCCGCCAGCGGTCCTCCTGCCGGGACCATGGCAGAGGAACTGTCGCAACACGTACCGAAATGCACGTGAAAGCCGCTAAGATCATTTCACGTTAAATCAAAATGGAGACAGGAGCTTCTATGGGATTTCTGGACCGTGAACATTCCGTGGCCGGGCCGGGCTGGAGCCGCTGGCTGGTGCCGCCGGCCGCCCTGGCCGTTCACCTGAGCATCGGGCAGATCTACGCCTATTCGGTGTTCAACAAGCCCCTCTCGCGGCTGATCAGCGGCGACGTACAGGCTGAAACCGGGGCGGCGGGCGACTGGTCGCTGTTTCAGGTGGGCCTGATCTTCAGCGTGGCGCTGTTTTTCCTGGGGGCGAGTTCGGCGCTGTTCGGCAAGTGGGTGGAGCGCGAGGGACCGCGCAAGACCATGTTTGCCAGTGCCCTGCTGTTCTGCGGCGGCTTCCTGATCGCGGCGCTGGGCGTCAGCCAGCACCAGTTGTGGCTGGTGATTCTGGGCAACGGCGTGATCGGGGGCATTGGCCTGGGTCTGGGGTACATCAGCCCCGTCAGCACACTGATCAAGTGGTTTCCAGACCGGCCCGGACTGGCCACCGGCATGGCGATCATGGGGTTCGGCGGCGGCGCGCTGATCGGCAGCCCGCTGGGCACGGCGCTGATGGCCCGCTTCGCCGGGGACGGCACGCTGGGCGTCGGCTCCACGTTCCTGATCATGGGAACGGTCTACTTCCTGTTCATGGTGTTCGGCGCACTGATGGTGCGGATTCCCGCCGAGGGCTGGGCGCCGGCAGGCTACGTGCCCAGGGCCAATGCGGCGGGCGGCATGATCTCCAACCACAACGTGCTGGTCGATCAGGCGTTCCGCACCCCGCAGTTCTGGCTGCTGTTCGCGGTGCTGTTCCTGAACGTGACCGCCGGAATCGGCGTGCTCGGGCAGGCCAGCGTCATGATTCAGGAGATGTTCAGCGACAAGGTGCTGGGGGCCGGGGCTGGCGTCACGGCCGCCGCCGCCGCCGGGTTCGTGGGCCTGCTGAGCATCTTCAACATGGCGGGGCGCTTCTTCTGGTCCACGATCAGCGACCGGCTGGGACGCAAACCCACCTACATGGTCTTCTTTGTGCTGGGCACCGTGCTGTACTTCCTGATCCCGCTGTTCGGCAACCTGGCCAGCCTGGCGCTGTTCGTGGCCGGCTTCTGCGTCATTCTCAGCATGTACGGCGGCAGCTTCGCCACGGTGCCCGCCTACCTGCGGGACCTGTTCGGCACCGCCAACGTGGGCGCCATCCACGGCCGGCTGCTGCTGGCCTGGAGCGCGGCGGCCATTGCCGGCCCCACGCTGGTCAACGGCTTCCGCGACAGCCAGATCAAGGCGGGCATTCCCGCCGCACAGGCGTACTCGACCGTCATGTACATCATGGCCGGGCTGCTGATCGTCGGGTTTGTCGCCAACCTGCTGATCCGCCCGGTGGCCAGCCGCTACTGGGCCGCCCCACCTGCAGGCCAGGAACCGCTCGCCAGCCCGTCCGCCGCCGACGACTGAGCCGCCGAGGAGAACGACATGACCAACCGGACCGAGACGCCCACCGAAAAGACCTCTCCCATGACCTACCTCGTGTGGCTGGTCCCTGGCCTTCCGCTGGTGTGGGGCGTGTGGCAGACCCTGATCAAGGTGGCGCAGCTGTTTCAATAGACCTGCACACTGGAAGAACCTGTGGGAGACCGGCACGGCTCTGGGACCATCCAGCGCCGTGCCGGTGTAGTGACAGTGCCCCGCCGTAACCTTACGGAGCGGGCAGTTGCCGTAGAAATGCCCTGACCGCCTTCAGGATGTCCACCTCGGCGGCCGCGCGGGTCACGGTGGGCAGGCCGTCGCCCTTCTGGGAGCCGTACCGTCCAAAAAAGCTGTGGACGGCGCCGGGGATCACGGTCAGCCGGGCGCTGTCCGGCAGGCGGTTCAGGCCATCACGCACGTCGGCGGAAGCAGCCACTCCATCACGCTCCGCCAGCAGCGACAGCACGGGCAGGGCGGCGCCTTTCAGGCTGACGTTGCCCGCCGGATACGCGCCCATCAGGATCATGCCATTCAGTTGTGCCGTGTGGTCTGTGGCGTATTGCGCCGCCATCGCCCCGCCCAGCGAATGGCCCGCGATGACCACCATCCTGCCCGCGCCGAACTTCTTGATCAGCGCGTCGGCGCGGCCCACGCCGGTCACCGCCAGATCCAGGGGAAACACCGGGATGACCGTCTGCACGCCGTCGGCGGCCAGGGCGCGGCCCAGCCACTCGTAGGCCTGCGGGCGCACGAACCCGCCCGGGTAATACACCAGCAGGGTCTTCACCTCGCCTGCGGGCCGGATGTCGATAAACGCGCCGCCCTCGTGTTCCAGCGTGGCGATCACGCCCGGCGCCTGTCCCGCCGGGGGCACGGCGTCCTGCCCGACTACCAGCGGGGGCCGTACCACAGCGTTCTGCGCCAGCGCCACCAGATAGCCCAGCGCCAGGGCCACGAGCAACCCGAGCCACAGCCGCACACGCGGCGGCAGGGCGAGGCGGGAACGAGCGTTCAGGCGGGTCATGTCGACAAGCATAGAGGGGCCGTCAACCTCCAGACTGGAGGATCACCCGCTAAGCTGACAGGCATGCTCGCGTCTGTCCCGGTGTCGCCATTCTGGCCTGCGTTCTGGCGAGGTTTCCGCGTGATGACACCGCTGTGGCTGGGCATGGTGCCGTTCGCAGTGGCCTACGCGGTCACGGCGCGGGCCTCGGGCCTGAGCGTGTGGGAAACGCAGCTGATGAGCCTGAGCGTGTTTGCGGGCGCGTCGCAGTTCGCGGCGGCGGGCCTGTTCGCGGGCTACGGTGTGGCTGGCGGGGCGTCGGCCATCGGCATTGTGCTGACCACTTTTTTGCTGAATGCCCGTCACCTGCTGTACGGCCTGAGCCTGTCCCGGCAACTGGTGTTGACCCGCCCACAACGCCTGATCGCCGCGCAATTCCTGACCGACGAGTCGTATGGGATGGTCACGGTCAAGGGCAAACAGGAGCCGGGTGGCCCCAGCTTCGGCTACGTGCTGGGCGCGGAACTCAGCCTGTACACGGTCTGGAACGCCTCCACATTGCTGGGGGCGGTGGGCGGCGCGGTGCTGCCCTCTCCCGAAGCGTTGGGCGTGGGCGTGATCTTTCCGCTGGCCTTCCTGGGCCTGCTGGTGCCGATGCTGCGGGGCCGCGTGACCGTGCTGGTGGCGCTGATGTCAGGGCTGGCCGCGTGGGGCCTGTCGCGCTTTTTGCCCGGCGGTGTGGTGATCCTGCTGTCGGGTATCGGCGGCGCGCTGCTGGGGGCGTGGTTGACTGGACGGGCATCTGCAGCCGAACGACAGGCGGGCGCGTGACTGTCACTGCCGTGATCGTGCTGATGTGGGCCGTGACTTACCCGGCCCGCTGGCTGGGGCTCAACCTGGGCCGGGTGCGCCTGCCGCCGTTCTGGTTGGCATTCTTGCAATTTGTGCCGGTCAGCGTGATCGCCGCCCTGATCGTCCCCGAAGTGCTGGGCAGCCCGGAATGGCCGCGCCGCCTGCTTGCCAGCGTGGTGGGAGGGGTGATCGTGTGGCGCAGCGGGCACCTCGCGCTGGGCATCCTGGGGGGCTTCGCGGCGTACTGGGCCGCGCGGGCACTGGCGGGCTGAGGTCATCAACTGCCCTGGAGACTGGGAAAGGAGAGGCGCCGTGTTGCAATTCGACCCCAGGTGCCAACGTCCCCTCGCGCCTGCTGCCTTCGCCACAGCGGCACCTCTTGTCATGCAGCCCCCGCGTCTGCTAGTCTGCGCCCCGCTGAGGGGGCTTAGCTCAGCGGGAGAGCATCCGCTTTGCAAGCGGAGGGTCTGGGGTTCGAATCCCCAAGCCTCCACCAGAATGCCGTCCTAGACGGCATTTTTTTTATTGCCTCCGATCGTAGCTCAATTTGACAGACAAGTGACAGACAACTCCTTCTGCCCTGCGTCGCGGTGACGAGCCCTGGGTCAAGAAGCCAGGAGGACAAGCCGTCCTTAATAGGCAGACGCGAAGGCGTCGCCCGAAGACGACGCCCATGATTGCCGCTTGGATGCCCACCCAGGTCAGGCCGATCGCGTGGTTGACCTGTCTTCCTCATCGTCATCGTCGAGCCCCATTTCTTCGTTCGCCATCCGAATCACCTGCGCCTGGCGCTCCTGGCTGCGCTGGGCATAGCGCAGCGTCATGACCGGCGACGTGTGACCGACAACATCTTGCAGGTCCTTGAGGCTCACCACGCGGTTCACGAGCGCAGCGGTGATGAACGAGGCCCGGATGGCGTGAAACTCCCGGTACTTCACATCGGCCTTTTCCAGAACCCGCGCCCACTCGCGCCGCACATTTCGCGGGCTGAGCGGCGTGCCGTGACTCGTCGGGAAAAGGGGCTCGTAAGCCACAGCTGGTGGCGGGCGCGGAATCCAACCCTGGGGGAGGCTGGAATTCCAGCGCGCACGCGCGGCCTGGCGCTGCTTCTCGCGCACTTTTTCGGAAACCATGCGCTTCTGTCCCCAGAGCGGTCCTGCCAGTCGCTTGCGCTCAATCACCTGTTCCAGATGCGCGGCCAGGGCGCGCTGCACGAGAGGCGTCAACTTGAGCTTTCGCCGGGCCGCATGCGTCTTCGGCTTGCCCCTGCCGCCGCTGCGCTTCGCGGTCTCTGTGATGTGCAGGGTGCCTGCCCTGGGGTCATAGTCTTCCCACCCCGCGCCCACCAGCTCGCCGATGCGTGCTCCGGTGCTGAGGGCCACCAGGATCAGCGCCGGCATGGCCCCGTCCCGTGCCGCACGCATAATCCGCCGGACTTCATCACGGCTCCAGGCGTCTTTGACCTCGTGATGCAGCGTCGGAGGCCTGATGTCGTCAGCCGGATTGGTCGTGATCAGACCGTCGCGCACTGCGCCCCGCAGGGCCGCCCGGAGCACATGCAGCACCTTGGCGCAGGTGCTGGGCTTCTTCTCGGCTGCCAGATTCTGCAAAAATGCTTTGATGTGGCCCTCACGAAGCTTGACGAGCTTCTGTTCGCCGATATGGCTTTCAATCAGCGCGACCAGCCACGCCCGGTTGAGCTGGGTGCTGTACTCGCCGGGCGGCTGCTCACGCAGCCAGTGTTGCAGCGTGGCTGACACCGTCACCTCGCTTCGCGCCTCAGGTGCGCGGGACGCCACCTCGTAGTTGAACTTCCGGGCGCGCGCCTCCGCCTTCTGCCGGGTCCGGTGCGTACTCTGGTGCCGGTTACGCTTGCCGTCTGCCCCCCGGGGCAATTCGATCGTCAGCGAAAACCGGCCGTCCATCCGCTTGACGATCGAGACACTCCCATTGGGCGCCCGGGCTTTGTCGCGGGCTGCGCTGCTCATTGGGGGTGAGCCACAAAAGTGATGCGGCCAAAAACCCTTACCTCCTCAGAGCTGAAGATCCCCTCGTCAGTCACGAAGTGGATCGAACCGTCCGTGGCCTCGACGGCCCGGGCACAATGACCGAATTTTTCAAAATCCTCCTTCTGGCGTTGCTTCTCCGCAGCGTCCAATTCCGTCGCCTTCTCTTCCACAGCACCCTCCTGCGCAGGCGGTTTGTCCACGGGGGCTTCGGTCTTGGGCTTTTCTCCTACGATCACGTAGAGGCGGCCGGGGATCAGGTCCTTCTGCGTGGTGTCAACCACCTGCACTTCGTTAGGCCGTCGCGCCAGCGTGTAGGCCCCGATCTTCGGGTAAGTTCCCGCCAACACGATGGGGACCTGGAACGCGGTCGGGTAACGCACGTCGACCACGGACATGGACTGCGTGCGGTTGCTGAGCGCGGCGATGTCCTCGCCGTCCAGTTCCAGGGCGATGGCCAGGCTCGCAACATGCTTGCTCCGGCCCACATGTACCAGACCGTGTTCCAATTTGTGCAGGTACTGGGGGGAAGAGACGGTAGTCCGCGACACCACATCTGCCAGCGACAAACCCAGTTGTTCTCGGCGTCGGCGGATCAGGTTGCCCGCCGCATTTGCGTCAAGCTCATCAAATCGATTCGGTCCCAGACGGGATTCGTTCAGATTATTGCTCTCCATGACCTTATGATACATCACCAGGGGGGGGTGACAAATGGCGTGCTCCATGTCTATCATCATCTGGTGATAGATCTGGAAGTCCTGACTCGCATTCCTCGTCTGCTGGAGGACGTGACGCAGATGTTGCAAAAAATCAAGCAGCAAGAGGATGAAATTTTGGGAACGGCTGAGGCCGCGCGCCTCCTGCGTATCGGTACCGCCGAGCTGCTGGATCTGGCGCGGGCCGGTCGCGTGCCACACCTGCGCCTCGGCAACGGCTACAAATTCTCGCGGCTGCAGTTGCTGGAGACCTTCCGCAACCAGGCGCTGGAAAACGTGCTGGACGACGACGCCGCCTGACCTCTGATGCTGTCCGCCCTGTCTCGCCCCATACTGCAGCTGACCTATTGGGTCGGACGCCAGTGCGTGCTGGCCCTTCAGAGACTGTCATCAGGCCTGATGACGGGCCGGGAGACACAGTCCCGCCACACTGGAGCAACGAGTCAGGTTGTCGGGCCTGCCCCGGCGGGCCAGGGCACTGTCCACGTGTCGCCCCACACCGGGGTCAACCCTTGCCCAGCGGCGGCTCCGACCTCCCAGCGGCCCCAGCCAGGCGCGGCGACGGCGGCCCCGTCCCGGACCAGGACCGGGTACCGCCGGATCCCTCTAAAGCGCTATGCGCGCGACCAGCTGCGTCGACATCCCTCGCAGGTTGAACAGAGCGTTGAGGAGATCGCCCAGCGTATGTGGGCGGTTACCTCCAAATGGGATGTGTTTGTCTTGACAATCCACGGGGCCGGGGACAACCCGCATCTCCCGCTTGTTGTCGCGGCCGTCCGCGCCCACATCACGGATCTGCTCATATTCGCGGCCGTGCTCAAAATCGCGGCCCTGCTCAAAACCTTGGCCGTGGGCAAAACTGCGGCCGTGGACATAGCGGTGCCGTATCAGTGCAGCCTTGA
The DNA here is from genome assembly GCF_006335125.1 of Deinococcus radiopugnans ATCC 19172. Taxonomy (NCBI): domain Bacteria; kingdom Thermotogati; phylum Deinococcota; class Deinococci; order Deinococcales; family Deinococcaceae; genus Deinococcus; species Deinococcus radiopugnans. Next base: position 209,789 of record NZ_VDMO01000005.1, on the reverse strand, counting down.
ACGGGGTAAAAGGAAGAAAAAGGGCGGCCTGCACGTGCATCTGATGGTGCCACGGGGCACGCTTGTTCCCAAATCCTTCGAGACAACCACGCCATCTGGCGTGATTGTCAAAAGCCAAATTGTGTACCAGCAGGAGGTGGGCGAGACCCTGGAAGACCTCAAGGAAGTGCTGGAATACCTGCGCAAGCCTGCACTGGCCGGCGCACAGGAGTTCCGGGCGCATGGTCCTCAGCATCCAGCCTACCTGCATGCCGAGAGGCTGCTCGACGAGGCCCTGGCCGCCTGCAAACAGCTCGGCCTGTCGAGGCTGCCCCGGACTGTCTGGTCAGGGCACCTGCCCAGGCTGCCCCCCGGGGGCAATCAGCTGCCTGCTGCGCCCGTGCCTGGCGCGAGTGCGCCTCAGCCCACCGACCAGGGTGGCCCCCAGAGCCCTGGTGCCCCGGTTTCTGTGAGTGCGCCAGGAAGTACGCCGGTTCCGCGCGCCGTGTCCTACGGTTCGACCGAGCCTGACCCGGTCCGGATCACCGGTGACGCGGCCGCAGCAGCGGCGCCGCTGCAGTTCCCATCCGTCGTCCGGAGCGTAGGCCTGTTGCGGGTCCTGATCGCGCGCACCGTGACCGTCTGGCGGGCCGTGTGCAGCAGCTGGTCGCGCCGCTGAGCTGTCACCTACATGTGGCCAGATCCAATCACAGTCCTGCCCTCAACTAACCGGGAAGGTTCGCGTCACCGTGGAGGGCGACGGACCCCCCTGGTGGCCGGCCGCCTCCAGGTGATCTGGAAGCCAGAGCGCGGCTAGGCTTTGGCTTGAGCCCTGCCCTATTGCATACGCACTAACTTGCCCAGTCGGGACCTGGGGGAGTCCGCTTCAGCCTGTGCCCCCGCTCCGGTCCGCCACTCGGCCGCTGACCCGGTTCCGGGTTGCCGGGGCGGTCTGGCCTCAGCCCCGGCCCCTGAACGCAGGGTCCCTCCGACGTCAGGGGGCTCGCGTCGCCTCCGTGCGGTTGAGCAGACGCCTGACCTGCTCAGCCGACCAGGGGCCGCCGGCGCGGGTAGAGAACTCGCCCTTTTCCAGGGCGCGGACAGTCTGCCGCAGGCAGCGTCGCTGCAGCGCCAAGTGCCTTCAGCAGACTGTCCGGATGCGTCTTCAGCCAGATGGGGAAGTTGGAACGCCCTTGCCACCCATTGCCTGTACGTTGCCTGCACGGGAGCACGGACTCACCAGTGCTGCCGTTCCACAGCGCCCGGCGCCATTGCCCGTCGATGTGTGGGAGCACCATGGCAAGACGGAGTGGCCTGGGCCTTGATTCACACTTGGAAGCGTGCCCGCCCCTTGCCACCCAGTGCACGTGCGGCATACACTAACGGCGGTTTTCGGGTTGCGCCTGCTGGCTCGCAACCGCCTCTCCAGAGGCGGTGGTCAAGGCAACCCACGAGATGCGCGCAGCCCCGTTGTTCGGATTCCCCCGTACTAAGGTGAGCCCACTCTGTTCTAACGCGAGCGCTTCACAGAGTTGGACTCGTCTTCTTGACGGAGGTCTCCCATGCCCGTGATATCCACCGAGCAGCTCAAGGCAGCTGCGAACACCCTGCGCGCCGCCGCACACACGAAGCGCGGACTCGAAGTGCTGCGCATCCTGAGTCATGGCCACACCCTGGAGCTCACCGCGCGCTTTCTGGGCTACCACGATTGGAACACAGCCGCGGGCCTGCTGCGCCAGGGCCGGCCGCTGGCTTTTGATCTGCCAGGAGCCGGCGCACGCGCCGGGCAGTTCCTCGGTGAGCTGCCGCAGAGCGTCCAGGATCAGCTGGGCCAGCAACTGCTGGCCTGCGTGGACGCCGCCGCCTTTGCCGGAACAGCCCTGGCAGCTGAAGCCCTGGTCCGCCGCGACCACGAGATTCAGGCGCGCCCCCGCGACCGCCAGGCTCAGATCCGAGCGGTGACCGGAGACGACCCTGTACGGGTCGCCGCGGCGCTGCGGTGTCTGGCGCGTCACGAGGCGGCCCGCTACCCGCTCAGCGAGCACCTGGGCTACGACCGGGTCACCGTGATGGACGCCAGCAGAGAACGCCAGGTGCTGCCCGGCGACGGTCCACAGGTGCTGGGCCGTGGAATCGACACCGCAGTCCAGGGACCACAGGCCACCACCCGCGCCCTGCAAGACGAGACGACCCTGGAACACCGCCGCGACCTAGTGGTCCATGCTCCCTCAGACCAGCATCTGTCGCTGCTGCGCCAGGAATGGCGCTGGCGCAGCAGCGACCTGACAATCACGTTGGGCCTGGGACATCAAGAAGACGCGGCCGCGGTTTTGGACCGCTATGGGTGGACCGGCGCCGTGATTTACCACGTCAGCAGCAACCGCGCCGAGATGCACGCCGAACTCAGCTCACTCCGCACGCGGGCGGACCATCAGCCCACCAGCAGCGAAAGAGCCGCGTACCACCAGCTGCTCAGGGTGCACGCCAGCCGCCGGGACGCGCGATACCAGGCGTACCGCCAGCAGAGCGGGCAGCGGCCAGTCAGGGGCCCGGTCCAGACCAGCGTGGTCAGCGACCTGCTCAAAACCCTGTCGCCTGAACTGAAACTCGACCACACCCGGCTGTGGAAGGACGGCAGCGGCCACCTGGTGCTGACCAGCGAACCATACGACACGGTCGCCCGACTGCAGAGCAACGCGGCCTACGGGCCGCTGCGGCAGGCCGGCTGGACGGTTGAATTCAGCGAGAGCCTGCACTATCCGGGGAGCTGCGTGCTGGTGACGCTGCGTTCAGGACGCACGGCGACCGACCTGCGGCGCGAGCTCAAGGAGCGACGGCGCCAGGCGCTCCAGCGCCAGTTGCAGCAGGAGCAAGACGATTTTGCCGGCCGCTCCTGAGCAAGGTTGTGATCAACGTGTGCGGGAGCAGCCAAAGCGAAGACTGCGTTCCAGAGACTGCGGGTTGTTGGGGTGCGCTTCGAGAGCCACCCGATCGACCACCGGACCCAGAGCGTCACCCTGATGCTGCTGGAGGTGCCGCTCGAGATCGCCAGCCCCCAGCCCGGGGGAGCGCGAACTCAACAGCCGAGCCAGAACCTGTGGGCGCAGCGCAAAACGCTCTACCGCCACGCCTTGGTGCGCTCCAGGGAACACAAGCAGTTCCCCGGAGCAGGGCCTTCCAGCGCAGGTTGTCCTCGACCACGATCTGAATCGCGCGCTCGAGATTTTGACTAACCACGCCCACATTCTGGGTGATGGTCTTCCAGCAGCCGGTAAAGCGGTCAGAGGCGTTGTTCTGGTTGATCAATTCCTGGGCGGCTTCCGGCAAGGCGTCGATATTAAAATTGCGTGCCTGCTCCACCATGAAGTTGTACTTGCGAATCAAAATCCGCGAACGATAGTCCCCTTCGCTGACCCGCCGGCACGCCAAGTTGCGCGTTACGAAATACACCTGGGTGGCGTCATTTCTGTCCAGCAAGATGGTCGCGACAATAGCGTCGGCCAGACGGCGAATCAGCCCTTCACACAGCTCAGGGGTCACCGGGGCCATGTCCTGCGCCTGCGCCACCTGCAGGCCGAGAGGGTGAGGGCGAGCGTACCGGCCAGAACAGTTCGCTTCATAACGCCTCTTGCGCCCTAGAGCGCAGCGTACCTTGCCTTTTTGTAACCAACGCGTCAATTCCCACAGTCTTGAGCGAGGCGGCCAAGCGCTAGCCTGCTGAGCCATGGCCGCACCCCGCTCCTCCGCCGCGCTGCGCGCGCGCACAGCTCCGCAGCACACCGACCTGGCTGATCTGCCCTTTGACCAGGCGTGCCGCGAGATCGCTGCCCGGCATCACCTGAAAGAACCGCATGCCTTTCAACTGGCACCTGGCGGCGTCACCCACCTGGTGCGGCTCTCGGACGGGGCTGCCCTGTGCGGGCGTGGGCCGAGGGTCTACGCCGAAGCTCCGCAGGTCACCGGACCGCTGACCTGCCGGGGTTGCGCGGGCGCCGTGGCCCGTCGCCTGAAGGGCAGCCTGGGACGCCGGGCGGCGCGGGTCACGCCAACCCGGACCCCGTGAGCGCCCCCTTGAAAACGTCACCCGGGGGACCGCCGCAGTATGCTCAGCGCATGCCGAAAAGTTCACGCAGGCTGTGGGGTGTGTTGATTCTGGCGATCTCGAGCAGCGCGCTGGCCGATCTGCCCGTGGTGATCATCGACGCCGCGTCGCTGCCGTACACCCTGTCGCCCAACAACTACGCCAACTCGCCGTCCAAGTTCAGCAATTCGATCAGCAACTTCAGCAACAGCGCCTCGAACTTCAAGAACTCGCCGTCGAACTTTGCCAACTCGCCGAACAACTTCAAGAACACCCGCAGCGGCAGCAACCGGCTGCTTCAGGTGGGCAGATACGTCGGCTACTACGCTGAGAACGGGGCCGGGGTCATCAATTTCTTTTCGGCCTCTGGCAAGCGGGCGCTGTACAACCCTGAAGGGACCAGCGCGGTGTTCACCAGTGCGGGCAGCTTTGCCGGCGTGCTCGGAATGGACGGCTCCAGGGGAATGAGTCTGGCGCTGACACCCGATGGCCTCAAATCTTTCCTGCTGAAATAGGCCTGCTTCAAGCTCCGAAGGCGGCCGCTGATTGGATTTTCAGGGTCCTTGGTCTGGAGCTGCCGCGCCGTTCCGACTTGATCATCGGCCCTCCTCATGGCGCACCAAGAAGCCATGCAGAGCAAATGTGCAGCGGCGCCTTTCTCACGGGACTTTCGCCGGAATTGCTGGGCAGGCATCAGTGCCGCTGCGGCGCTTCCGTGCGGCTGAGCAGACGCCTGACCTGCTCTGCTGACCACGGGCCGCCGGCGCGGGTGGAAAACCCGCCTTCTTCCAAGGCCAGGGCAATCTGCCGCAGGCTGCGCCCCTGCCCCCGCAGTGAGCCAGCGTACGCCGCAGCAGGCTTCATCGCCTGCAGCGCCGCGGCGCGTGTCGCGGCCGCGCCGGCGGCCCGTGCCTTGTCGGTCAGATTCGCTGCCTTGCCCAGAGTCAGCCCTCTTGCCTTTCTCGCCGCCAGCGCGGCGCGGGTGCGCTGCGAGATCAATGCCGCCTCGCGCTCGGCAACGGCCGCCATGACGTGGATGGTTAGATTATCGGCCTCGGGCATGTCTACAGCGGTAAATCTCACGCCCGACTCCATCAAGCTGGCGACAAACGCGACATTGCGCGCCAAGCGGTCCAGCTTGGCGATCAGCAGCACACCACCCATCCGGCGGGTCTGTGTCAGGGCAGCCTCCAGCTGAGGGCGATGCCGCTTGCGGGTGCCGGTCTCGATCTCGGTGAACTCGGCCACCACGCTCAGGCCCTGGACGCGGGCGTGGGCGAGCACAGCCGCCTGCTGGGCCTCCAGACCGAGGCCGGACTGGCCCTGCTTCTGGGTGGAAACGCGGTAGTAGGCAACGGCGGGAATGGACACAGGGGGAGTGTAACAGGGCACATCGGGGCGTTCATGTCCTGTGACAAGCGGTCCGACTCCTTTCCTTGCAGCCTGGGTCATGCAGGATTAGAGCAAGTCAACGCCGATCTCAGCAATGGGAGAAAGAACCGGTAGCATGACCGTTATGGCCATGATTCAGCGCACACATTTCATGGATCTGCATTACGCTAAGGAACTGCAGTTCGAGCCATACAATGTGCGCAGTCTGGGTAGCGCAGTGCTTACGAGTATCCACAATTTCGACGTGCTGCGCCTCCTGGCGCGCCTGCCCATCAAAGAGGTCAGCTTTCAGTCGATCCTGGTGTTGAATAACAAAGCCGCGCCCAGCGTCGACGGTGCGTATGACCATGGGTACATTAGGGTCAGGATGCCTCGTGTCCCGGTAGCACAGGGGGGGCTGGATGATTACGGCAGAAATGTCGGACAACACTTGACAGTCTCGCAGCTGGCCCCGAATCATCAGGAAGCGGTGACCCGTACCCTCCTACACGAGGTGGCGCACCACATTCAAGCCCAGGTTCGTGACAATCCCGGACTGCGTAATGAATTTGCACGGTTGTGGAGTGCCGCGTGTAAGCGCCGACAGACAGTGAGCGAATATGCACTCGAAGGTCAAACCGACTATTGGAGCGAGTTGGTGGTCGCGGCCATTGCTGAGCCACGCATACGTAGGCTAGATCCGGAAGGCATTGCGTTCGTCCTGCGCGCTTTGCCTCAGCTGTAACAAGAAGGGCTGTTGTTGGAAAAGCGCGCTTTCCTGTCAAAGATGGGCAAAAAAGCTCATATGGCCTACAGAGATATGTTATGAAGAACTCAATATGAGGATTACCGGCACAGACCTCGTGACCTGGGCTGGAACGGTTGAAGCAAGTCACAAACTGCCGGAGCTCGTGCGTCGCCTGATTCTGGCAACCAGTTCAGCCGGAATCAGCATGCGGGCGGGCGAGGGCACACGTCTGGGTGGATTCGATGGCGCTGTTGTCCAGCCTGAATCACACAGCTTCATTCCTGAAGGAGCCTCCATCTGGGAGATGGGCGTAACCGCCGATCGGAGAGTAAAGGCAGAAGGCGACTACGCGAGCCGCACGGCCAATCCTTTGACTGTTGTTCCCATCAACACCACTTTCGTCTTCGTCACGCCTAGGCGCTGGGAGGACAAGGACATCTGGGCTGAGGAGAAGCGAGCAGAAGGCATCTGGCAGGACGTCCGGGTTATTGATGCCGATGATCTGGAGGCCTGGCTGTCCATCGCGCCGCCCGTTGAGGGCTGGCTGGCGCCCCTGTTGGGGAGGCCAAGCAATGGAATCCGGAGTGCAGAGCGATTCTGGAAAGACTGGTCAGGTGTAACAAATCCGCCTCTGGTGCCCCAGATAGTGCTGGCTGGCTGGAATAACGATCCGACTTTAGCCCTTCGTAAAATTCTCCAGGGGCCTCCAACAGCTGTGGGTGTGGCCGGGGAATCTCGCGAAGTCGCAGCCGCATTTATTGCAGCGGCACTGGTGGCCTGGGGCGAGGAAAGCGAGTCTTTGCGTGCCCGAACGCTCTTTGTCGACGACGATCGGGTATGGACCAGCGCGGTCGATCACGGTCGGGCGTCCATCCTTATTCCCCGCTTTGAACAACGTGAGCAGGTCAGTGCCGCCGTCCGTCAGGGCCACCACATCCTGATCCCATTGGGGCGAAAGGATGGCGCCCTGCGTGCCCAGATCCATCTGGACCGTCAACAGAGGCGCGAGTTGCGCGCTGCGCTGACCGATCTGCAATTACCGGGCGAGCGGGCTGAGGCGTTGGCCACGATTGGTCGGAGGAGCCTCCTGTCTCTCCGACGCCGCCTGGCGTATGTGCCCGCCGTTCACCGTCCAGCCTGGGCCCAGGCCGGAGCAACCGTTGCCCTGATCGCTCCAACGCTGGCAGGAGCTTGGAACGGCGACGAGCCTGGAGATCAGGACGTCCTGGCCCGTCTGGCCGGTCGGGCCTACGCAGATGTGGAGCGTGACGTCGTTCGACTGGCAACAGAAGATGATCCGCCGCTGAGGCGGGTGGGCCGGACATGGATGTTGACGTCGAAGGAGGACGCCTGGGCCTTGCTGGTTCCCACGCTGACGGAAGACGATATCGAGCGCTTCAGGACGACAACACTGGCCGTCCTCGGCACACTCGATCCAGCCCTTGCACTCTCGCAGGAACAGCGTCCTTTGGCATCTTTTCTTGGGAAAACGATGCCGTATTCCGGATTTCTGCGTGAGGAGCTGGCTGACAGTCTGACCCTGATGGCCGCCCGGTCCGATGAAACCAACTGGCATCTGGCGAGAACTCCGCAGGGTGTGGTCAACGACATTGTCCGGCAACTGCTGGCCCCGCAGGACAGCGCAGCCTGGGCCTCAATGGCCTGGGTTCTTCCAAATCTGGCCGAAGCTGCACCGGAAGTCTTCCTAGAAGCGGTAGAGCGCCAGCTGCACGAAGGTGGGGATGCATCAGTCCTTCACGATCTTTTCCAAGATAAGCAGAATCAGATTTTCGGCCCCTCATCCCCTCATACTGCGTTGCTCTGGGCTTTGGAGCTGCTGGCCTGGTCTCCCGTGTACCTGACGCGTTCCGCGCTCGCTCTGGCCCGGCTGGCCCGAATTGATCCGGGTGGGCGGCTGACCAATCGTCCTCAGGCCAGCCTGCGTGAGATTTTTGTCGCGTGGTCCAGGAACACGGGTGCCGACGCCGAGAACAAGCTGCGGGCCCTGGACGCGCTGCGTCATCAGACACCTGAGGTGGCCTGGCCGCTGATGCTGTCGCTGCTGCCTGTTGGTTCTGATCATTCCACGCCGACTCATCGGCCCAACTGGCGTGACTGGGGCCAAGACGACGACCGCGAGGTTCCGCTTGAGGAGCGTCAGACTTTGTGGCAAGGCGTCGTCGAACGTCTTCTCGACGACGTTCAAAATGATGGTCAACGGGCCCTGAACCTGTTGGAAGTCCACGGCTATCTTGATGAGCAGCAGCAGGACCGCTTGAACGCACAGCTGCTCCATGCCGTTGAGCTGCTCGACCATGCAGCTGCCATGCGGGTCTGGGAGGGGTTGAGGCACTTCGTGGCCAAGCAGCAGGAATATCCAGATGCGGGTTGGGCCATGGAAGGTACCCGTCTACAGCGCCTGCAGGCCCTCGCTGATCAATTGCGGCCGGCCGACCCGGTTCTTCGTCATCGGTGGCTGTTCGGGCATGCGCCGATGCTCGGAGTCCTCTGGGAACCCGAAGAGTACGGGGCGCGCGAGGAAGCGCTTGACCAGACACGAATTGGAGCCCTGACAGAAATTCTGACCGGACAGGGCCTGCCAGGGATTGAACGACTGCTCGATATGTTAGACAAGTCAGACGTCGCCTTTGCGGTGGGACATGTGCTGGCACGTATCCCTGATGCGCCCCTGGATGATCCTGATGTCCTGGTGGCGCTGATTCAGCGTGGGGAAACTGGTCTGCTCTTGGTGCTGGGCGTGGTGCGCACCTGGTTGTCCACCAGAGGGCGTGAACACACAGAAACGTTCCTGAAAAGCTCTGGACTATTCGCCGGCCCAGACCAGCAAAGCGCGCAACTTCTGCTTGTCCTGCCCACTGACGAACGGACTTGGGCTCTGGTGGCTCAGCAAAAGGCGGAGGTTGAGCAGCTGTACTGGCAACAGGTACAGCCCTACGCTGTAGACCGGCAGGCAGCTGGCCATGTGCGCACAGCTTTCAACCAATTCTTGGTGCACGCGCGCCCAGGCGCGGCGTTCGACCTTGCAGAGGCCACGCCACTGTCCTTGACTGGGGAAGAGTGGATCAGCCTCCTTCTTCGCATGGTCGCAGAAGGCAACGAGGCCATCCAGAACCGGAGCTATCAGATTCTCAAGGTTCTCGAACGACTGTCTGACCAGAGTGACGTTGATGAAGTTGCGCTCAGCCAGTTGACCTGGCTGTATTTGCCGCTCTACCACTTCAGGTCAGCACCTCGGGCACTGACGCGGGTTCTGCTCTCGAACCCGGCTGAATACGCCGATATGGTGGCTCGGGCTTACCCGAAGGAGGAAGCGGATGAGGAGTCCGACACCCGGGATGGACAGCGGCAGGCAGAGCGGGAAAGAGCCTTTGGTCTCCTTCAGTCCCTGAGGGGGATACCAGGCTCAACAGAAGATGGGCAGATTGACGCCTCAGCGCTCAGGCAATGGGTCCTGGGGGCTCGTGAACGGCTGCAGGCCCTTGACCTGACCAGAATAGGTGATTCATCCATCGGTCAGCTCCTGGCCACCGCTTCCCAGGCCCCCGATGGCCAGTGGCCACCAGCTCCAGTCTGCGACGTTATTGAGGAAGTGGCGAGCGAAACTCTTGAGGAGAATCTTCGCGTCGGAAGGCTCAATCTCCGGGGAGTGACCAGCCGGAATCTCGATTCAGGTGGCCAGCAAGAGCATGAGCTGGTAGCCCTCTATACGCAGCGGGCCCAGACCCTGGAAGGGCGATGGCCACGCACGTCGTCAGTGCTGCGCGCTCTGGCACAGCATTATCTGGCCGAAGCGGGCAGTCATGATGAACGTGCGGAACTGACGCAAGACCGTTGGCGATAACCATAAGGAGAAAGCTTCTCGGGCCTGCGCAGCACCGCTGGTCTGTCCGGGCTAAGCAGGGCCCAACGGCACACCAACCAAATGCCGCTTGCTGACCATGTGCAGCATCGCGTATCCCGGCGCCCACCCTGGGTCAATCGGGGCGAGCGGCGCCTAACACTGGCCAATTCCCGCCCCCAGCCCCTTACAGGTCTACGGTTAACGCTGGACCATTCTGAGCTTCACCGTTCTGGTCTCTGTTCCCCGGTTGATGACCAGGGTGCGCTCCTGATTCGCCTCGCCAGCGATCATGACGTCCAAGTCCGCAATAGGCTTATTGAGGGTGGGCTGGCCGTCAATGCTCAGGATGAAATCACCGGATACGATGCCTGCGCGGGCAGCAGGCTGATCCTTGTCAACCGCAGTAATGATTGGGTAGTAATTGTTCCCGTCTGCGGTCCAGGGCGCAAAGCTCACTCCTATCCGGCCAGATTTTATGACGTTCTGAGGATCATTGGCCAAGGGCATTTTGGCGAATGTCTCGTACATCAGGTTCTGCATCGACACCCGGACGTCAGGGTTCTGTGATGTTCCAACGGCAGACGCAGACACCTGCTGTTGCTGGGTCTTCACGTCATAGATCAACACTGTGATTGCCGGGTAGTGGTAGCCACGGGTGTATCCAGGCGCAACGTACGTTCTGGACGTGTAATACCCAGGAACCGTCACAGTGCCACTCGTCCTACCCGTATACGTTCCCCAGCCTGAGGACGCTCCACCATAGTTAAAGGAGCCGCCTGAGTTCGAGTTGTACGTGGCGGTGGTGCCAGGGACGTAAGCAGGTGCGGTGTACTGCGTGGGCGGAACGTAGGTCTCACTGTACCGGCTGGAAGCGTCGACCAACACGGACAAGTCGGCGTCCTCTACCTTGTTCACGAAGCTGTACCCAAGCATCTCCATATAATTTCTCGCCTGGAACGCCAGGTGCTGTGCCGTGATGCCTGTAGCCTGGGCCTGATCAGTGATCTGCACCAGGGGTATGACGGTAAATGTCTTCAGCTTGGGCATGGTGGGCGCCAAGCCGACTTGAACATTGATTGAAGGGGCCTGCTCCAGGGCGGCGGGCGCAAAATTGGTGCTTGTTGCGGGCGCGCAGGCGGTGAGCGCAGCTGCCACTGATCCCAGCAAAACCTTTTTCATGGCTCACTGTACTGCCCGCCGATCTGGTCCGCGTACCGCATTGCAGGAGCTGTAGACGGTGCTCTGTCGGTCTGGGGGAGCTGTTGAAGTGCCGGCGCTGCCCGTGCCGCCCACTGCCGTCGCCGACTGGCCCCTGGGCCTGAACGCCAGCACACCGTACAGGGCGGCCGGCACCAAGCACAGAGGGGTGTACAACCGCGCATCGTTGCGGGCAAACAGGCTGTCCCCACCCAGCCGGGTCAGACCGACCTCGCGCCCATCCCCGACGGCCCGCAGCAGGAACATCAGGGTGGTCAGGCGCAGCGGCCAGCGCACCCGGGGCGAGCGGGCGTCCAGGGCGGCCACGCCCATGCTCGCCAGCCCGGCCGCCACACCCAGCGTCATCACGGGGGGCGGCGTGAACGCCAGCGCTCCACTGTCTGCCTCCGGAAGGGCCGCCGTCAGACCCACCGTTCCACCTGCGGCCCAGTACACATGCACCGTGGCAATGGTTCCCGTGAGCAGGGCCGCGCCGATAGAGACAGCGCGGTAGGCAGTCGAGGGTTGGGGCATGGGCCTATCACAACGTGCCCAGGGCTACAAAATGTCCCCAGGCCGCGCCCCTAGGGCGTATATCGGCTGGGAAGCGGCATGGCGATACCGTACCGCTCGCCACCCACAGTGACGGCACAGGAGAAAACGCCCTACGCTCGTGCGCGGCATGGAGGATGCGGCGCTGCTGATCAATGGGCGCCACAGGCCGCATGGGAGAAAAGGAAGACTGGGGGACCGATCCCCCTGCCTCCACCCTCAGCCGAACAGAATCTCGCCGAACAGGGCCAGCTGCACCGCCGCGTCGGCCTGCTGCGCGTCCAGGACCGGCGGTCCGAAATCGCCGAGACCCAGGTGCCCCCGCGCGGCCTCGCGGCAGTAGATCTGCGCGACCGCGTCGCGCAGCCGGGGAATGCTCAAGCGGGCCTCAGGCATCTCCGGCTCACAGGGGACGAACACCCAGGTGGCCCCCAGCAGCGGCAGTTCCTCGAAGCACAGCGTGTCACCAGTGTCGGTCGGCTCACCGCGCAGCGCGCTGGCCTGCTCGGGTGTCAGCCGGTCCGGAACCGCGTCGTCGTCCTCGACGCGGAGCTCATCGCACCAGTAGGCGCAGCCGTACAGGGCCATGCCCAGCACACCCACCAGGTGACGGTCGGTGACCTCCTGGGGCGTGGTCGGGAAGTTCTTGTCTGTGGGATCGAATTCGTCGTGGGTCGTATACATACAAATTCAGTTTCCTTCCCCACCCTGCGGTCCACACGTCCATGGTGATGTGAAATGGGTGGCCTGGCGGCGTCCATCTGGCAGCGTTACGGCGGGGATCGGCAGTTGCCATCACCTCCACTGGGGCTTCACATTTCGGCACCCATATTAGTCTGCGGGCTTGTCGCGCTCCGGCAGACGCGCGAGGGCCTGCTGCACAAGCTGCTGCTGGATCTCCAACTGCTGGCGCAGGCTGCTCAGCTCGCCCTGCATCCGGTCACGCTCGCTGGTGATGGCCTGCACGTGTGCCTGTAGCTCAGCGGCGTGTGCGCCGGCGGCCTGGCGGACCTCCCGGACCTGCTCTTCCAGCTGACGGGCACGCTCACCTTCGGCAGCGGCCTGTTGGCGCAGTTCCTGTTCGTTCCGGCTGCTGATTTCCTGGACGCTCGCCAGCCGCTGCTGGGCCTGCTCCTGCGCCTGGCGCAGCGCACGTTCCCCGTCGGCGCGGGCCTGCTGCAGCGCGCGCTCCCCTTCATTGCGGGCCTCCTCACGCGCCTGCGTGACCGCAGCGTCCCGCTGCTGGGCGGCCTCGTGGCGCTCGCGTTCCCGGGCCTCACGCTCACTGCCCAGGTCTGCACGCGTGCGCTCCAGCTCGCCGGTCAGCTGCTGTTCGGCGGCCTGCGCCTGTGCCGCGCTCGTCTGCACCGCTGTCAGCTGCGTGCGCAGCTCACTGACCTCGCCCAGCAGGTGCTGTTCGCGCTGCTGCGCCTCCTGCAGTCGGGCCTGCACGCTCTCAACCTGCCATTCGAGGTCAGCGGTCAGGTCATCGGCCTCGCGGCGCTCCTGCGCCGCCTGGCTGAGCTCCTGTTGCATCTGCTCGCGTTCGGCGGCCAGACGGGTGTGGGCCACCTCCGTGGCGGCCGCCCACAGGCGCTCTGTCGCTGTGTGCAGGAGGTCAGCGACCGTCGTTGGGAGCTGCAGGGCCGGGGAAACCGAGCCTGCAGGCGGCTGATGCTGTTCGCGCCACTCGCGCATCAGGTCTGACAGCGTCTGGCCCCCTCCACGTCCCAGGTGGGCACGCACGTTCTGTAGTGTCGGCTTCTCGCCGCTGGCTGCGATCTCCTCAGCAGCCTTGAAAATCTCTTCCCGAGTGATGGTTGGCGGCCTACCCATATCTGTGTCTCATATCGTATCGAATTGTATCGTACTACGAAAAGATACTTTGCTTAATCTTTCCACATTCTTTTGGGTCCTTCCTGCGTCTGCCCTCGGGCGCCTCTCTGCCACAACAACCATCAGACCCGCCAAGGGATTCACCCTCCGATTGGCCTTGGTGGTTGGGCGGGCGCCGTGTATCGTTGTCTGTTCCTTCAAGCTCCTGCGCCGGCTGTCTGAAGGATCGTCATAAGGAGAGTTGTCTTGCCGATGGCGACTCGAACCAGACGCTCCATTTGAATGGCCTGGAATTTCTGGACCAGCTGTCCTCTCCCTCAACGGTCGCGATCTGCCTCGAACTGTGCTGCTCAGCCATAATCCCCCGCGGATTCCCATCCCCACTCGCCGGCAGCGTGCATAGGCCGCCTCCGCCACGCCTCCAGCCCCGCACTGGAGGCTTTTTTCATACGGCGCCCCGCGACGCGCCACCCTCATGCAGTGTGGGCTCACGGAGCCCACCCACCGCAAAACCCACGATCGAACCGCACGGCCAGTCGTTCTGCGCCCACCATAAGCAATGTCGGGCGGACCTCAGCCCACCACCAGTTGCCCGTGGGCCATGACGGGTACCCACCATGGGTCATGCGCCCACCACCGGCCGTGTGCGCAGGCCGCCGATCCCATCACGGGCCATCTGGCGTGGGCCGTGGGCCACCGGGCGCCAACACTGCGTGGGTAGCTCTGGTCACCACCTCCCGACATCCGTCGCCGGCGCACGTGGTGCCGCGCGGTGTCGTACAGCCCACGCGTTCCGGGCTAGGCCGGCTGGGCGCGGGGTTCCTGGAGTGCAGTCCTGGTGGAGCAATGGACCACCAGTGCGTGACGTGTCATGCGGACACTCTCATGATCTAGAACCCGATGCCGTCCAGGCCGCAGGAACACAGGTCAGCAAAACTTTGAATGACGTAAGACTTCTGGATCAGCTGTCCTCCCCCACAACTTGCGCGATCTGCCCCCGTAATGCGCGGCTCAGCCACATATTTCCCCACGGATTCCCATCCCCGCTCGCAGCATCAGCGGCAGCATTCGCACGGGCCACACCCACGGTACGACCCACCGCGCGTCATATCGCGGGTGACCTACCGCCGGCGAGTTGCAACGCCGGACCGGCATCACCGGCTGATCGTGCAGGCTCCGCCTACCGCTGGCTCCAGCTGGCTGATGGAAGGCGGAACTCACGTAGAGCAAAGCTCTGAGACTGATGTGATGCGTCAGCTGAGTCGTCCGATGGCGCTCAACTCGGGCGGTGTTCGGCGTATCGGCCCCCAGGTGGCGTTCAAGCCGCCGACGGTGCGTTGTCACTGCGCTGCTAGGCCTGGGCAGAGAGCACGGGGCATCCATTGCCAGGATCCCCAATCAGCGCGTTGCGGCGGATTCTCATCTGTCAGCGCGCAGGGTGGCCTAGAAGTCGTCTTGCACCGTCAGTTCAAGTGACCACGCAATACAGCAAAACTTTGAATGACCTAGAACTTCCTCTCGGTTGTCCAAGCGTGGCCGGGAGTGGGGCCGGGTTGAATGGCGCCTTCTAAAATCCCCGGCGACTGCGCCGTGGTCAGCCTTTGCGGCCCCACTCCTGGACACCCACACCCGCACCATGGGCAGCTCCATCGGAGCCATGCCTCGCCGCCGTACGGCCAGAGCCACCGTGGAGCTCGGCACACATCTGATTCCACCGTCAACCCATCGCGCGCAGTATCCCACCACGGGCCAACTCGGGCGCTTCTGCCCACCACGGGCCGGTCGCGGCGAGTCTGAGCGCATCGCCGGCAGATGAGGCGGCGTTCGCCCACGCGCTGTCACTGACCGCGCCTGTGATCGAGCAGGGACACACTTGCGATGCAAGATTTAGCGGCATGACATCAAACTCGCCCGAGCAGCTCCAAACCCAACTCAACGCGCTGGTGATCGCCGGCGCAGTCTCCAATCCTCTGGCCGAGGTGTTCGCGGTGTGGGATCAGGTGCGCGCGCAGCAGCCTGAGGCGTGGCAGGAAATGTGCCTCCGGGTCATCGCTGACCCGCAGCATGACGTGCTGCGGGCCCTGTGCCGGCAGTGTGATGCGTTCTGGGGCTGCCGCGTGCCGCTGCACCCGGAACTCGCAGAACAGGTGAGCGCAATGCTGGATGCGGTCGCTGACCGCTGACACTAGCGCTGGGGGCGCCCAGCGCCTGAAGAACAGGGGCAAGGAGGTGTTGGAAAGGGAATGGGCAGGAGGAACGAGGAAAGATGCTTATAACCCGACACAACATCAGAATCGCCAACCGTCAGGCGTGGCAGCTGGACGAGCTCACGCGCACCGGCTGGTTGATTGCGGAGGATCGTCCTATCAGCGGCATGACGGGTGGCCAGGTGTACCGTCCCGCCCGCGTAACTCAGAGGGCGTTGGACGACAACCAGCTGCTGATCGGTGAGGTCAGCCTGCAGACCGAGCTGCACCGGTTGCCTCAGGCCGAATACTGGGCGCTGGTCTGCGGTTCGCCCGGGTACACGATCTACCCGGGCACGGAAGAACGGACAGACGCTTTGCTGTCTCCGCTGACGCCGCGCGAACAGCAGGCGTGGCTGGGCGACCTGGTGGAAAGCGTGAGGGCCGGCCGGGTACCAGCTGCCGGCAGAACCGTGACGGTGGTCTGGCAGCCGGAGGGCACGCGCCTGGTGCGGCTGGGAACCCTGTGGTTCGCCAGCCTGCAATTTGCAGCGCCGCAGCCGAGGAAGCCAGCGCGGATCAATCGCGTCCACCTGGGCATCGACATTGGACTGCGTCCCCTGGCTGTTGCGGTGAGCGCTCGCGACACGTTCTGCCCTGGCTACGTGCAGCGGCTGGATGATCTCGACAAAGACCTGGCTGACCTGCCCCTTCCCCTTCTGGAAGACGTGCGCGCTGAACTCGGACGCGTACAGTACGCCGTCGCGCGCCAGAGCCTGCACGGATTCACTGGCCAGATCATGGAATTCGCCTGCAGCGTCACCGTTGAGCGCCTCAACCTGACCACCTTCGAAAGCGACTTTGTGGCGCAGGGGCGGCGCGAAGCCATCATTGATTGGCATCAAAGCTGGCTGCCTCAGGCGCTGCGTGTGGCCGGTCTCGCGCCATTGCTGCGGGTGGAGCCGTACGGCACGAGTCAGTACTGCAGTCTCTGCCGCCGCAAGGGACAGCGTGACCGACACCGCTTCGCGTGCCCCCGTTGTGGCGTGCTGGACGCACACGTCAATGCTGGCCGCAACATCCTCAATCGGGGCTGGGCCGTACGCCGCTCCAAGGCCCGGAACTAGTGAGTGTTCCCCCGCAGCTTCCTGATGACGTGAATCCTGAGGAGACCGCAATGAATGAGGACGTGGGGCCAGCTGGACCGCTGGGCACACGGCGGGTGTACACCCTGCACCTGGACTACGACGCCACTGGGGAAGGTGTCCTGACCCAGATGCTGGTCACAGTCGCCACCAGCGAGGACGAGGCGCGGGGGCGCTTCTGGGACACTTTCTGGCAGGGCAAGGCAGGAGCACGTGACTACTTCGGTCGCGGCCTGACCGTTCAACTGGGCGTGGACCGGGAGCGGCTGGCGGCGTGGCTGACGCCGCGCTTTCTGGACCGGTTAGAAGTGCGGGCCAGCCAGGCGGGGGCGCTGACCTTCTCGCTGGGCTGGGCGTTTAATCTCAGCTGAAGGCAGCAGGGCGTAGGGGCGTAGGTTGAAGCGGGGACCACAGGCTTACGATCCTCGCAGGGCATGCGAGAGTCTCTGCGCCGGATCCCTTAAATCAATTTCAAAGCAGTCAGACCCTTCCCGCCCCCGAGGGCATGGCCTGATAGCCCATCGCTTAGTACACCAGACCGGCTTCTCGCTGATTGGCGTACCGGAACACATACCGGATGGGATCGGCCTTCGCCCACTCTTCCACCGCTTGCATCAGGGCGCGTCCCACACCCTGCCAACGCCCAGCTGGAAGGGTAGACAGATCCTCCAACTTCATTGTCCGGTGCTGGTTGCCTGAACGTAGCAAAGGGTCGCAGTCATTCGCCAGAGCATACCCAGGCAACCGTTCTGCCTGCCCTGCCGCGATGAGATGATGGTTGGGCGCCGCACAGAAGCGGTCATTGAGGGCCCCTTCATCGTCCACAAAGCCCATGTCCAACAGCATGGGATTGCGTTGTCGAAAATCGGCTGGTCGCGCTTTTCGGATGTGTCTGGCCAGAGTGTGCCAGGAACGGCTGGGGGACGCGTCACGACGATATGGAGTGGCAGTTGCGTGCATACCCGAGGGTGACGAGGCAGCGCCCACTCCGCGCAACAGGAAGCAGCGTGCGAGGGCTGGTACCCTGGTGCATGTGCGCAGGAAGGTCGTAACCATGAAGAACAACATCCTGTTCGAGCTGACGATCGCCGTGCCCGTGCGGCGCATGCCCGTGGAGCCTGCGTCGCCCGAGCCGCGGGTGCTGGCCCAGGTGGACGAGGGCGGCTACCAGCAGCAGGTCGTCGGGCGGGCCAGCGACCTGCCGGCGACGCTGGCCTGGCTGGAGGAGCAGGCCATGCAGCGCAGCGGCTGAATTTGCAAGTGAACACGTCCTAGCGGCCTTCCTCCACGTATTCAGGCCAATCCAGAGGCACCAGGTAGCCTTCATCATGAAGCTGCACGCGTTGCCAGAGAGCCGAGGACGACAGACGTTCTTGGAACGATTCGTCGCGTGGCCGAGCTCAGAACCGCTGACAGCTGATCGCGCACCTTCTTCCCCGGCAGAACAAAAACAATTGGAACCCTGGTTTGCTGTACAGCCCTACCTGAAGCTCAGTATTGTGTCGGATTCACTTCATTCTTAGTCCGTGAGAACCAAGCTGTGATCCGGGTCTCCCATGCCCTGCAGGAGAATGAAAATTATCTTTGACCGCGCTCTAAGCGGTTAATACACGCACTCTGGTGGCAGTCACGGGGCATCACAACAGGGCGAGATGCAGATCTGCGCGTCAAAGCCCACGAGCGCTGGGCTCCGCCCGGGCAGCTCAATCAAATAGAATGGGTGCATGACTGTGCAGACCGCCCCGAGTGTCCTGGATCAGCTGAAGGCCCTCTCGCACGAAATCAGGTATGACCTGGTGCAGCATCTGGCGCAGGGCGAACGCTGCGTATGTGACCTCGAAGCGTTGCTGGAGCTGCCGCAGTCCAAGGTGTCCTACCACCTGAGCATCCTGCGGGAAACTGGGCTGGTCCGCTCCGAGCAGCGCGGGAAAAACGTCTATTACACCCTTCAGTGTGCGCCGCTCTTTCACCTGGGGGGCGCCCTGCTCAGCGAGATCTTTCCAGATGGCCCCAGCTTGACGCATCAAAACAATTCGATATGCTAAAACCATGCCCCGCGTCCTGATCCTCTGCACCCACAACTCCGCCCGCAGCCAGATGGCCGAAGCCCTCACCCGCGCCGCCGCCCGACAGGCCGGCCTTGACCTGGAGGTGCACTCCGCCGGCACGGAAGCCACCCGGGTCAAGGACGAGGCCAGAGCCGTCATCGCTGAACTCGGCCTGAACCTCGACGGGTACACCAGCAAGACCCTGTGGGACGTGCCTGACGCGCAGCATTTTGATTACGTGGTGACGGTCTGCGACAGCGCTGCCGAAGCCTGCCCCGTCTACCCCGGGAAGACCGAGCGCCGCCACTACCCTTTTGTTGACCCGAGCGGCGGCAGCCTCGACCGCTGGCGGGCCGTGCGCGACCAGCTGAAGATCCAATTTGATGCTTTTGTGCAGGCCCTGGGCGACGGCCGGGACATTCCCCCCACCTATGCCGACAGCCCCGCTGTGGACGCGCGGTAAGCCGGATGGTCCTCGCCGTTCTGATCTTCCTGTTCACCCTGGTGCTGGTGATCTGGCAACCCAAACTGAAATGGCAGCCGCATGGCCTCGGGATCGGGTGGAGTGCCTCGCTGGGAGCGCTGCTGGCGCTGCTGACCGGCGTCGTCAGCGTCACCGACATTCCCGTGGTGTGGGACATCGTCTGGAACGCGACCATCACCTTCGTTGCGCTGATCATCATCAGCCTGATCCTCGACGAGGGGGGCTTTTTCAAGTGGGCTGCATTGCATGTCGCCCGCTGGGGCGGGGGACGTGGACGGCTGTTGTTCCCGCTGGTCATCCTGCTGGGCGCCGCCGTGAGTGCCCTGTTCGCGAACGACGGCACCGCGCTGATCCTCACGCCCATCGTGCTGGCCATGCTGACCGCCCTGGGCTTCCGGCCTGCGGCGACGCTCGCGTTCATCCTGGCCACCGGCTTCATCGCGGACAGCGCCAGCCTGCCGCTGGTGATCAGCAACCTGGTCAACATTGTCAGCGCCGACTACTTCGACCTGGGCTTCGGGGAGTACGCCTCGGTGATGGTCCCGGTCGATATTGCGGCCGTCCTGGCCAGCCTTGGCATGCTGTACTGGATGTTCCGTCGTGACCTGCCGGGGTACTACGACCCCTCCACGCTGGAAGCCCCGGGCAGCGCCATCCGGGACCCGGCGGTCTTCAAGGTCGGGTGGATCGTGCTGGGCGTGCTGCTGGTCGGCTACTTCGCTGCTGGCCCCCTGGGGATCCCCGTCAGTGTGGTCGCCGTCCTGGGCGCCGTGCTGCTGTGGCTGGTGGCCGCCAGGGGCAAGGCCGTGAGCACCCGCGCGGTTCTGAAGGGCGCGCCGTGGCAGATCGTCCTCTTCTCGCTGGGCATGTACCTCGTGGTCTACGGGCTGCGCAACGCCGGGCTGACCGATCTGCTTGCGGGGGTGCTGGACCGCTTCGCGGCCGGCGGCTTGTGGAGCGCGACGCTGGGAACAGGCGTCCTCACTGCCGTGCTCGCCAGCGTGATGAACAACCTGCCCAGCGTGCTGATCGGTGCGCTCGCCATCGACGCGTCGTCCGCCACCGGCGCCGTCAAGCAGGGCATGATCTACGCCAACGTCGTCGGGAACGATCTGGGGCCGAAGATCACGCCGATTGGCAGCCTGGCCACGCTGCTGTGGCTGCACGTGCTGGCCACCAAAGGGGTTCGCATCAGCTGGGGGCAGTACTTCAAGGTGGGCATCGTCCTGACCCTGCCGGTGCTGCTCGTTACCCTCGCCGCGCTCGCCCTGCGCCTCTCGTGAACAAGGAGGAAACCATGAAATCCCCTTCAGTCCTGTTCATCCCCACCGGCAACACCGCTCGCTCTCAGATGGCCCAGGTGCTGCTCGAGCACCATGGCCAGCAACGCTTCGAGGTCATGTCCGCGGGGCTGGAGCCAGGCGAGGTACACCCTCTGACCCGCCAGGTGCGCGACCAGATCGACGCGCAGGTCAGGCAGTGGATGGAGGCTCAGGGATGAAAATCGCCGTATTCGGAGATGTTCACGGAAATCGGTTCGCGCTGGACGCCGTTGTGCACGACATCGAGCGCCACCAGCCGGACGCGTGGGTGAACCTGGGCGATCAGCTGTTCGGCGGTGCGGACCCGGCCGGGGCCTGGCAGCTGCAACAGGCGCTCAAAGCGCAGCGCGGCGTGTTGGAAGTGCGGGGCAACACCGACGAACGGCTCGGGCAGGTGCTGACCGACACGACCGAGAAGCGCAGGATGCTTCAGTGGCTGCATGACCAGCTGCCCGGGGGCGCCGGTGCGTACGTTGCCGGACTGCCCACCCACGTCGCGCTCGCCGGGGGGCAGGTAATCGCCGCACACGGCACGCCAGACAGCGCCTGGACGTACCTGCTGCGGGACGGGAAGGGGTGGGCCAGCGACGATCTTGTTCTGGAGCGGCTGGGCGACCTCGGCGAGGCCCGCGTGGTGATCGTCGGGCACTCGCACCTGGAACATGTCCGGCAGATCGGGCGGCTGACGGTCGTGAACGCTGGCGCTGTGTCCCGGCAGAAGGACGGCAGTCCACTGGCCCGCTGGGTCTTGCTCGAAGGTCAGGATGACGTGTGGAACGTCACGTTCCGTCGCGTGGCGTATGACGTTGAAGCGGCGGCCCGCTGGGCAGAGCAGCTGGCGCATCAGGGCGCCGAAGAGGCCGCGCAACTGCGCACGGGGAGCACCGTCAACTTCTGAACAGGCTGAAGAGCTGGCGGACGCCACCCTGATCCTGACCACGGTCAGCCTGGGTGGCAGCTTTCCCTTGCTGGCTGTGGGCCAGCACCACCCGATCATTGGGCGGCGTGCACTCGCGTCAGTGCCCTTGAGAGGGCCCGCGTCCCGCTTGCGAGATCTCCGCTCAGTCCCATTGACATTCTTCGATCTATCCTCTAATTTACATCTATGAACTTCGATGAGACGGCAAGCGTGTTCAAGGCGCTGGGGGACGCGCACCGCCTGCGGGCGCTGCACTTCCTGGCCACCGCGGACGCCGGCTGCTGCTCGACCGGGCAGGGCATCTGCACCTGCGATGTTCAGGAGCGGCTCGGCCTCTCCCAGCCCACCACCAGCCACCACATGAAAATCCTGGTCGACGCCGGCCTGGTCCACGCCGAGAAAAGCAGCAAATGGACGTACTACACCCTGAGTGCCCAGGGCCTACTCATCGTCCGTTCTGCCCTTGATCGCCTGCTGGCCGCCGCGCCCCAGGCTCAGAAGGAGGCCGTATGAATCTCGTCACCTTTCACCAGATCGCCCTGATGCACCACCAGGACCTGCTGCACGCAGCCGAGCAACAGCGCGCCGCACACCTTGCACAGCAGGAACGTCCAGCCACCACCAGGCCATCCGGCGTGATTCACCTCCCGGCCCGCTCGACCCCCTGCGCCACCTGCTGATTTTTGCCCTCACGCATCGACACTCTTCGATCAGGAGCCTGCCATGACCCAGACGATTCCCGGACTCACCGACCAGACCACCACCGCCGCCCTGCTCGCCGATCTGCGCGCGCTTCCCCAGCGTCCGCTGGAATTCCACCTGCACGGTGAACGGCTGGTCCCCGCGGGCTACCACGTCACCGAAGTCAAAGCCGTCACTATCGAAGCGATGGACTGCGGCGGCAAAGCGAACGCCTGGCGGGAGACCGTGATTCAGCTGATGGACGGCAGCGCCGAGGAAGCGAAAGCCGGCTTCATGACCAACCGCAAGTTCCTGGCCATCTACGACCGCGTGGTGAAAAGCATCCCCGTGCGTGCCGAAGCCGAAGTCCGCTTCGAGTACGGCAACACGGCTGTCCCTGCGCTGCAGTACCACGTGACCCACGTCGAAGCTCAACCTGACCGCGTGATCGTGCACCTGCGCACCCCCGGCGTGCAGTGCAAAGCTGGGGACCGCTGCGGCGTAACCGCCGCCGGTGCCGACGAGGGCTGTGCGCCTGAGAGTGGCTGCTGCACCCCGCAGGCCCCCATCTCGCTGGGCTGATGACCCACCCGGCTGCCGGCAGGCGTCCGCTCGTGTGGGCGCTGGCCGGCCTCACAACGGTCGCGTACGGGGCCCTGTACTACGCCCAGCCCCTGCTCGCTGTGGCCACCGAACACGAACGCGGCTGGACCCGGGCGCAGACGAATTTAGCCTTCACCCTCGCCCTGCTGGTCACGGCGTTCATGGCCCCGGCCGTCGGCCGGGCCCTCGATGCGCGGGGCGGCCGGGGCCTGCTCAGTGTGGGCGCCCTTCTTGGCGCCCTGGCCTTCACGCTCCTGGCCGCATCCACCACCTACGTGGTCTTTCTCCTGGGGTGGCTGCTCGCCGGTGCCGCCATGGCCCTGACCTTCTACGAGGCGGCCTTTACTGCGCTCGGGCAGCAGGTCCAGGGCGCGGTGCGCACCCGCGCCACGCTGACCATCACGCTGATCGCGGGCCTGGCCAGTACCATTTTCGTGCCGCTCACCACGGCGCTGCTGGGGCAGTGGGGGTTGAAAGGTACGTTCCTGGGCCTGGCTGGACTGCTGCTGCTGGCTGCCGGCGTGACCTGGAGCGGCCTTCCTCCGGAAAGGACCCGCTGGTCAGCGGCTGGCCCGTCGGTCCCCTTTCAGCCGGACCCACCGTTCCGGACGCTCACCCTGGCGTTCACGCTGGCGCGGATCGTGACCGTCGGGATCGGCCTGCAACTGGCGCCTCTGCTGCTCGCCGCGGGCCATTCGCCAGCCCTCGCCGCGGGGCTCACGGGCCTGATGGGCCTGGCCGCGCTGCCCGGCCGGGTGGTGTTCGTACCGCTCCTGGCCAGATTTGGAGCGCTGCCGCTGACCACGGCGTTGTTCGGACAACTTGCTGCGGGCGCCGCGCTGCTGCACTTCGCGCAGAACCCAGTGCTCGCCGCGCTGGGCATCGTGGCGTTCGGACTGGCCAGTGGAGCCCTGACCCTGGCCCGCGCGGAACTCCTGGCCCAGCGGTATCCACCGGAGGTGTTCGGGGCGGCCAACGGGCGAATGGCGCGCCCGGTGAATCTCGCACAGGCCCTGACGCCGTTTGGCGTCGGGCTGCTGCTGACCTGGACCGGGGGGTACAGCGGGTCGCTGTGGCTGCTGACCGGCCTGGGCGTGGCGGCTGGGGTGGCCCTGCTGGCTGGAGCTGGATTCAACCGGAAGGCTGCGGGCGATCAGACCGTCACCTGACCGATCAAGGCTGCACTCAGGCAAAGTGCCGGCCTTTTGGGCAGTTGGCGCAGATCCTGCTCGCGGCCGTGCAGTAGGGCGAGCGCACCCGCCGGTGACCCCGGCAGGTGGGTCATAGATCAGGATAGACCCGGAAGACGAGCTTCCGTGGCCGGACTGGACCAGGCGGGCGGGCAGCCAGTGGCTCAGCACCTGACACTTTGCGGGCAATGGCGTCCTGAACGCAGTGCGGCATAACAACGGTTGGCAGAGGGTCAGGCCGAAAAAAGGGCAGACTCTGCCACCGTCATGACGGTCCGCACGTGCCGGTGAGCAGGGCTGGTGAACAGCGCTCTCGGCCTCGCGCCACCCGGTCGGTCACGCCCCCGGGCTGTACTGTCCCTCGCTCCGCCCCAGGGGGACTGCAGTGGGGACGGCAGGGGCTCCGTGGATCTCATGATGCGGTGGCAGAGGTATGGCTGCCATAAGGAGAGACAATTTGCCTGGGGGCTCAGGGGCTGCAGGCCTGTGGCATCTAGGGGTCCATCGTCAGCATCAGTTGAATGACTTCGAACCCACCGTGCGCACTGTCGCGTGTCCTGTACCCATCATGGGCTGTCGCTTGTGCGCGGCGCCTCAGCCTGAGCACTTTGCGTGCGCAACATCCACGTTCGCCCCTGGCCCTGGCTCTCCATTCCCGCGGGGAGGGCCGTCGTCAGGCGGCACTGATGGTTCCAGTGCCGCTTGGCGCCGCGTCGCCGGCCTGGCCAGGCGTGCGCCCGAGGGCACTCCATTGTGCTGTCAGGCCAGTTCTCATCTTTTTGCAGCGCGAGTCCAAGCAATGCCCACCTGGACGGACTGGAGCGCTTCCCCACAGGGGTCCGGGAAACTTTGATTGACCTAGAACTTCCGGGCAGGCTGTCCTTCCCCAAGGTGGGTCCGATCTACGCCCTCATGCGCGGCTCAGCGGCAATTTTGCCCGCGCCCACCAGCATCGGCAGCAGCCACGCCGGGGGGACTGCGCATCAGACCCACCATGCGTTGCATGACGTGCCTGGGCCCACCGCACGCCACATCCCACGCTGCGACCCACCGCGCGTCATGCCGTAGCAGTCGTCCATCGCCGGCGGGTTGCAACGCTGTTCCTGGCATCGCCGGCGGACCGTGCAGGTTCTACCCACCGGTGGCCACCAGGGGACCGCCCCTGTGCCGTGGAGGTGAATCAGGAACAGTCAGATGCCAGCAAAAAATCTGGATATGACAACGCTGACCCTTGAACAGCTCCAGACACAACTCGATGCCCTGGTGATTGCGGGCACCATCAACTGGGCTGTGCCAGAGGTGATGACCTTGTGGGACACGATCCGCGCGCAGCAGCCCGACGCATGGCGCGACATGTGCGAGTGGATGCTGGGTGATCCCAAACATGATTTGTTGCGCGCGCTCTACAGGCAATGCGATACGTACTGGGGTGCCACGGTACCGCTGTACCCGCACCTGGCGGAGCAGGTCAGTGCGATGTTGCCGATGCTGTCTGAGCGCATGCGGTAGACCGCGCCCGGACCGGAGCCGGGCGCACAGCGCGAGGAGGGCCAAGGGGGTGATGGAAAGGAACGGAACGGGAGGAAGTAAAAGATGCAGACAACAACCACGCGATACAACGTGCGCGTCGCCGACGCCGATGCCAGCCAGCTCAATTCGCTCGTACACAGCGGTGGGCTGCTGCGGCAGCACCAACCCATCAGCGGGATGACCGGTGGCGAGGTGTACGTGCCTGAGGCCGCTGCGCTCGCAGGGCAGCATGTGATCCACGACGGCCTGTTGCAGCTGGGCAACACGACGTTGGCCGCCGAGCTGCACCGCCTGCCAGTGCAGGAGCACGCCCTGCTGGTGGCCGGCAGTCCCGGATACATGGAGTACCCCCAGCAGCAGGGCCTGGCCCACGGGTTGCTCAGGCCCATGAATCCGGCCGCTCAGAAGACCTGGGTCAACCGGCTGGTGGCCAGTACGGTCCAGGGGCGAGCACCTGGCGTGCCTGGCCTGGTGGCTCCCCCCCCGGGCACCTGGCGGCCTGAGGAAACCCGCCTGGTGTGCCAGGGTGGCCTCTGGTTCCTGAGCCTCGCCTTCGAGCTGGACGCGGTCTCGCGGCCGCAGCGTCTGGGCCTGATGGGCGTTGACGTGGGCTTGGCGCCACTCGCGGTGGCGGCCGGGCACGGGGGCCAGATGCTCTCCACCCGCCCGCTGCACCTGTTGGACCAGGCGGGGCGTCACGCGCTGAACAGTCAACTGGATAACCTGCCCCCTTCCCAGCGCGCCGAGGTGCAGACCCGTTACGCCGCGCTGGTGTATGGGGCGGCGCAGGCAGAGTTGGCCACCCTGACCACGCAGCTGATCGGCTGTGCTGACACCGTAGCTGTTGAAGCGCTCCGCTTTGGGACCTTCCGGTCGAACTTCGTCGAGCGCGCCCGTGAGCTGGCGGTGGCCGACTGGGTGCAGGGGGTGTTGCCCCAGCGCATTTATGCCGCCGGCGGGCGGCTGTACCGGGTGCGGCCGGCGCACACCAGCTCACGCTGCCACCGCTGCCAGCAGACCGGCCAGCGCGCCGGTGCGGTGTTCACCTGTGCAAGGTGTGGTGTGCTCAACGCACACCACAACGCAGCACTCAACATCCGGCGGCGGGCCTGGAGGGTGATCCGGCGGGGCCGGCGGTGATTCGCCGGCTGACCCAGTTCCAGGGCGTGCTGCCGGGGGAGGTGCTGGCCCTGGAGACCTGGCTGCCGTGGATCGGGCTGCCCCGGGGCAACGGACGGATCGGGAAAGCCCCCAGCCTGCCCCGGGACGGACGGCTGCGGCCGGTGGATCCGCGTGGCGCGGGGCTTTCCCTCAACGAAGCGCACGTCCTCGGGCGTCAGCACCACGCGGCTGGCCTGGGCGTGGTGCTGCGTCCTGACGACCAGCTGGTCGTCGCGGATCTGGACGTCCCGCTCGGGGCACAGGCACGGACGCTCCTGGATCTGCCGGGATACGCGGAACGCTCTCCTGGTGGGGGCATCCACCTGTGGACCTCGGGGGCGCTGATGGGCAACCGGCGCCTGCCGGGTGTCGAACTGCTGGCCGCCGGCTACGTGACCGTGACGGGCGAGGTGTTGCCAGACCGTGGCTGTGCGTTGGCACCGCTGGACACCGTGCTGGCCTGCCTGCCCAACAAGGCCGTGTGCCCGGTCTCGCCCGCTGGGGTGCGCGGGGCGCCGCTTGAGGACGGTCAGATCCTGCCGCGCCTCTTTGCGGCGCGGAATGGAGCGCGTGCCCATCGCCTGCTGATTGAAGGCGACTGGGCGGCGCTGGGTCACCTGAGCGCCAGCGAAGCGGATCTGGCGGCGGCCAGGATGCTGCGATTTTATGTCCAGGACGCGGAGAAAATCATTCGCATCCTGCGCTCTACTGCGCTGGCGCGAGAAAAATGGGATCACGCCGATTATCTCGAGCGCACCGTCCGGCGTGCGCTCGATCTCGGTGGGCCGGTGTGGCGGAATTCGGCCGCCTGACCGTGCCTGCCATTCAGCCGATTTTGGACACAGGGAGGGGGAACGTCACGACAGAAGAGGCGTGGATGTCTCTACGGTGTCCCGGCGCTCCTGGCGAGGGCGTGCAGGTGCTGGTGAGGGACGGCAACTACGGGACGAAGGGGCGTCACGGCGCCCCTTCCTGAGCGTTGGGCCCAGGGAGACTACGAGCACATAATTCGCAGGCTGCTGCCGTGATCTTGCGTGAAATACAGAACGTTGTCGATCAGGCGCCCCATTTTCGGATCGCTCTCGTGTTCCGCTTTGGCGCGGTCCAGGCCGGGCTGGACGACCCAGACCGTAATGGGGAGCAGGAGAGGACCGGGAGTGGACAGGATGCTGCCCACGGTGGTCAGGTCGCCCGTGACAAAGCGACTTTTCCCAGGAGCGCCCGCCCCATACTTTTTTTCCCGCTCGGCCAGGTGGCGCCTGAGCAGATTGCGGTCACGGTAACGCAGACACTTCACGGCCTGTCCCAGAACCTCGTACATGTCCCCGACGCGACTCCCAGCTTTATCTTCCTTGCTGCCCTTGCAGTGGTAGAAGTTCACGCGCACTGGCAGGCGGTCATCCTCTATCAGGTCCAGCGTGATGAAGTCGGCTGCCTCCCCAGTGTCATGGTCAAAGAACACGACCTGGTGCTTGCCGTCGAGTTCGCGTCTGAGGTGGTCGTGAATGGAGACATAACCGGCCTTCTCGCAGGTGATCTCAGCGGTGATGTCGACCGCCGCGGCAGCCCAGTCGACCATTTTGAAAATCTCTCCGGGAACCTGTGGTTCGAAGTCCAGGGCGCGGTAGTGGACGTTCCGGGTCACGCTGGAGAGGTCGTCATACCAGAATTGAGGGGCATGACTGTCCAGGAACGGGCTGATGCCCTTCTCTTCCCCCAGGCGCTGCGCCACGCGCAATTCGACAGCCTGGCCGGGGAGTACGACGTGCTGCGGCCGGGGGGTCAGCTCCAGCCGGCACTGCAGGATGTGTTCCCGGTACGCCAGGTCGAAGCGCAGGGCGCCCACGGTGCTTTCGTCCTGCCGAACCCGGACCTCAAGTTCGGTGGGATGCAGGGTGAGGCCGCCGACCACGCCCGGCGCGGTCAGGTGAAGTCGCCGTTCTGCTCTGCTGAGGTGGTAAAGCTCGGCGGGCCAGTCGGCCATCAGCAGCATCCGTTCCTGCGGGTCCGGGAAACTGGTGACCACCGTTCCTCCGTCCAGGGCGTCCAGCGGGGTGGGCAGACTGTCGGCCGCCGGGTCGCTCAGCTTGCTCGCCAGGGCGCGGCACCACTTCAAGAAGGAATTCAGGCCGGCGTACCGCAGACTCCAGATTTTCGCGTAGTTGCTGCTGATGCCCAGAGTCTTCTTGCTGTCTGGTTCTACACTGGCCCCGAAGGCGTGGCCGCGGGTAAAGCGCTGTCCATCGCGCTCCGAGATGGCGTGCTGCGCGGCGCTGCCAGTCAGGATACGGTAGGACTCCTGGCCGATTGCGGCCTGGCGGTTGCGCATCCCGATGTTGTAAATTTCCGGGTCGGTCCAGCCGGTCAGCACCCGCCGCAGCTGCGGAGCGGGGAGTTCGTAGGCCCCGTCCGGGGCGAACGCCTCCACGATGGCCTCATAGGTGTCCTCCTCCTTTTGGGTTGAACACACGAACAGCAGCCGCTGCTCCTGGACGAAATAGACCACCAGAAGGTGATGGCGGACGTTGTCCAGCACCGGCACGGTCAACCAGCGCGGTGTCTCGACCTCATCCCAGACGATCACCGCGGCTTGGCGGTCGTCGCTGACCTCTGAGTACAGCACGTCCATGCCTTTGGGCATGGCCTCGAGGTCGAAGCCCGCGCCATCGGGCAGCTGGTAGACCTTGGCGTGGTGGAAAGGCTCGAGGGCGCCGAGCGACAGCTCCCGGGCCGCGCGGGTTCGGTCTGATGGCCGCCTGGTTGGCCGGAAAGAGTCGAACAGTGCCTGGTTCTCCACCTCGTGGGCCACGCGCCGGTCGTTGAGGTTGGCAATGATCTCGCGCCAGTCCGGCTCCTCCGGATCGCTGCTGTACAGCTGGAACTCGTCGTGCCGGATCCGGTTCTCCTCGGCAATAAAGCGCGCGTCCCCCAGAGGTTGTCCTGAGTGGCCAGTCCGCGCGAAGCGCCCGATGAACTGCAACGTGATGGGCAGTGACTTGTGTGGGGCGTGGATTGCAGCAATTTTGAGGTTCGGAAAGTCAAAGCCCTCCCCCATCATGTCCACGCAGATAACGCCGTCTAGCTCACCTTTTTTCAGCGCTTCGATACGCCTGCGG
Source organism: Deinococcus radiopugnans ATCC 19172 (assembly GCF_006335125.1). Taxonomy (NCBI): domain Bacteria; kingdom Thermotogati; phylum Deinococcota; class Deinococci; order Deinococcales; family Deinococcaceae; genus Deinococcus; species Deinococcus radiopugnans. Next base: position 179,778 of record NZ_VDMO01000005.1, on the reverse strand, counting down.
ATGGTGCTGGGCTGGAGGCCGCTGTGGATCTCTTGCAGCTTGAGGCTGGTGTGGTCGGCGTAGATCTTGGCCAGGGCGCTGGCGCGCGACTTGACGGACGTTCTCACCATCAGCCGGTGGTCCAGCCCCTGGTCGCGGTCTTCAGCGAGGAGTTCCGCGGCCTTAAGGGCAATCAGCACGTCTGCGTCTTCGCCCGCACCAGGGTTAATCGGCACGAAATTGATCCGCCCAAAAATCCCGTCCTCCTGGGCGCGCTTGAGAGGGTAGTGGTAGACGATCCGGGCGCCCAGGCGCTGCCTGTCGTTCCTGAAGGGCGTGGCGCTGCACAGTACCCTGCGCGTCTCCCCGAAGGAGTCCAGCAGCGCTTTCCACGTGGGGGCCTGTTCGTGATGGGCCTCGTCGACGAGAACGAGGTCGAACAGCTTCTCTGGCGGCGGGGCCACCTGCCCGGGCCGTGGGCTGATCGAGGGGGGGGACGCAATGACGACGTCGAAGCCCTCCAGTTCTCTCCACGCCTCTTCTGTTGCCAGCCAACCGGTGACTTCATGGACACGTGGCGGTGGGCAGTCCAACGGGAGGACGCCTGTGCGCTTGAGAATGTCCAGGCTCCGGAAGCCTTCCGCAATCTGCTCACGCACAATGACGCTGGGTGTCACCACCAGAACCGGGCCAGCGCGCAGCACGAAGGCGAGTGCCATAAGCACTGCCGTCTTGCCGGAGCCGGTTGGCATGGCCAGCAGGGCCGGTTCGGTGTGGAGGCTGAAGTGCGCCTGGACGGCACTGATAGCTCCAATCTGGTTGGGCCGCAGGTGGCTGCCGTCCACCTGACCCAGGAGCGTCACTTTCGGTGCGTGCTGCTCGAAATACGAGAGAATGTGCCGATCACCTCCATGGTCACCGGGGCGAGGGGTGCCGCCGTGGCCCCCAGTTGCTTTTCGACAGAGGGGCCAACCCTGAACTGATCAGAGTGCCAGCAGCATGATGGCCCACGCCACCAGCAGCGTGGGCCAAACTTGTGGCGTCAGCGCGCTGGGCAGGCCTCGCTGGGCCCACATAGATTTAGGCACAGGGGGGGTTGCTTGATGCCCAGGGGGTCGTTGACGTGCCGTGAACTTCACCAGCACACCGTCGATGACATGGCCCATCGTCCAAGGTATCTGGGTACAGATTGAAGGGAGCGGACGTCCTGTGGGTTGTGGAGCGACCCGCCCGATTTGCCACGAGTGCTGCCGAAGTGAGATGGGGCGGCCCCAGCCGCCCTGAATCTGTATTACTGAAGTGTTCAACGCAGGACGCCTGGGCTGGACATAACCGCTCGCCTGATGGGCGAGCAGTCACCTGCAGATTCCTGGGCCGGCAGGCCTCGACGCTTACGCTGCTGATGGGATGAAGTTGTAGTCGGACGTCCTGTGGGTCATTGAGCACAGGTGGAGCGAACTTCCAGGCGCTGCCACAACCTGGTGCGCTGGGCAGCACCTTGCAGAAGGCTTTTTAAGCCCTGTTCCTGTGGATTCGGACAGGATGGGCGCTGATGCCGTTCTATCCTTACCAGTGGTCTCCGGAGGCCCTGGCGCGCCTGCCCCAGAGCCTCCGTGATGAGTTGATTCCGTACAACGACAATGGTTGGCGAGGTCACTTGAGCTCGTTCAGTGAGGAGTTCCTGTGTGGTCGCGTCATGAGTGCGGCGCTCGACGGAAGCGCAGAGCAGATTGAGGCCCTGGGCTGGCTGTGCCGGGAGTCTGAGTGCAATTTTCCGCGAGGGTGCGTGGGCACGCCAGAGAAATTCGAAGAGTGGACGGGCCTGAACCGCAACCCACCTGCCGAGCCCCTGTACATCATCAGCAAGGTTGACCCGAACGACCTCCATTGAGTCTCACGTCCCCGCGGCCTTGGCCGCGGGGACGAGTTATTGAGCGTGGCGGGCGCAGACGTTGCAGTGGTTTTCGTGCTGTTCCCGACGTGCGGCTTCGGAAGCGATCCAGTGCAAGGTCTCCCCTATCGACTCAATGCACAGATAGTCAGCAGTGGACTGAAACGCTTCCTGCTCCATCTCGTCCTGAACGTAGTACCAATTAACCGCCGTGTGCTCCCAGCGGTTCTGATCCACTTCGGGCCAGGAGCGCATCAGCTCGCGGCCCGAAATATAGTGCCGGACGTAAGGCAAGATTTCAGGCGCAAGATGCCACGCGTCCTCCAGCGCTTCCTTCGTCACCAGGAGCGATGGTGGCGGGCAGCACCAGTGGACGAGAGCGGCCGCGACGGTGCGGCTGGCCCAAGGTAGGTCGCGGGGGTTGCGCATCAGCGGGGCGAGGGCCTGCTGCAGAATCGGCAGGATGGCTGTGACCGGATCGGCGCGCATGGCCTCGACGCGCTCGGCCGTCACACATGCCATTTGGAATGCAGCCTCCTGAAGCGTCACCAGCGCGCCGAGCGCCCAGGCTTGCTTCGCCGGGGGAACGGGACAGCCATTGGCAAACCGGCCCAGCACTGCCGCATGGCGATTGCCAGCCAGAATCATGTCGTCCAAATGGCCCCTCAAGTGGCTCTCGACGCCTGAAGGGAAGGGCTCGTCGTTGTTCGTCGTCATTGTGGTTCTCCTGGGGCAGGACGCCCGTGCTGACTGTGTACCTCATGAGCTTGAGCGCTGTCCTCCCAGCGCCGACGTGTCAGGGCTCACAGGCTCAGAATCGGTCAGTCGCCCCGTGCTCATCCATGTGGCCTTGGAGCCAGCCGCCACATTTAAGCCGCCTGTAAGGCGATCTACGGCATACATTGATGGACCAGCTCAGTTCCGACAGGCTTTCCAAGGAGTGCGCGTGTCCAACAGGCTTTTATCTCAACTCGGTTGAGGAATGAGAGGGCCGCCTGGCCCTCTCGCCCGCTTCCCTTCAGGACCTTGCCGTCTCCGGCCACCAGGACGAGCCGGTCATGCGCCGCCGGATGCTGGGCCTTCACCCACTCCAGCAGGACGCTTTGAAACTGACCCAGATGCTGTTCCAGCCACCAGAAGAAGCGGTAGATCATCGCATGCTGTGGGATCCGGTCCAGCGCGAGGTGCTGTGTCAGCACCTCGCGCTGCCCTGGCAACCATTGAGAGAGCGCCAGAATATTTTCTGACCCTGACAATAAGCCCACCAGAATGACTGTCCACAGCGTCTCCCAGGGGTAATGGATGAGCTTCGGGTCACACCAGCCCGGGATTTGGATTAAAAATGGTAGTAGGCTGATATGTGGTCGCACAACTCCTTATCAGCCCTTTTCCTAACCCTTAATCAAGACAAAAGCCTGGGACTGCTCAGCTTAACTAGACATTCTGTTCGGCTGTCTCTCTTTTTGCCATGTCGCCGCATGTCAGGCCGGACGCCGTGGTGAACAGATCCTCGCTGAACGCTGAGACGTCCGCATTGTCAGGGAGCAGCACGCGGTAATGCACGCCTCGCCCGGCGCCCTCACGGACGAGCATGCCGGCTGCCACGAGGCCGTCCAGGTCGCGCAGCGCGGTGTCCTCGCTGATCGGCCGACGCTGCAGGCCACCGGAGGCCTGGCCTTTACCGGCGAGACGCACGTACTTCCGGCGGGTGAGCTTTCCGTCGAAGGGCTCGAACAGTCGGTTCAGGACGTCCAACTGCCGGTCATTCAGCGCCGCAGCGCGGTGTTGGTCGAAGTACGCGCGCTTGGCGCGCACCGCGCCCAGGGCCTGCTGGGTCTGTTCGGTGGCGTTGAGGACGCGCTGGAGGAACCATTTCAGCCACGCCGTGACGTCTGGAGTATGCTGCCGCTGCGTGCGCTCCAGGATCTCGTAGTATTCCCGCTGGTGCTCCTGGATCTGACGGGACAGGGAGTAGTGCCGCTCGCTGCGCCGGTCGGCGCGGGCGAGCAGTAGATCGGTGATCACCCGCGCGAGGCGCCCGTTGCCGTCTTCGAAGGGATGAATGGTCAGAAAGTGCAGGTGCGCAAGGCCGGCCTTGATGACGGGGTCGAGGTGCTGCTCGGCTTCCAACCACGCCAGGAAATCGTCCATCAGGTTCGGAACACGGCCGGCCGCCGGCGCCTCAAAGTGCACGGTGGGCTTGTCGAGACGGTTGCCGACAACCTGCATGGGGCCCTGCGCGTCGGTGCGGTACTGGCCGGTGAGAATCGGGGTGAGGCCGCTCTGCCCGGTGGGGAACAGGGCGTTGTGCCAGCGCAACAGGCGTTCCTCGGTGAGGGGCTCAGAGGCGTTCCGGGTGGCGTCGAGGGTGACGTCGACCACGCCGACGACGTCGCGGTGAAGTTCGGGCAGGCCCGCGTACGGCAAGCCCAGGCGCCGGGCCACGCTGGAGCGGACCTTCATCTCGTCGAGCACCTCGCCCTCGATGCGGCTGCTGCGGGCGGCGTCGTCGGTCAGGGCGTCTATCAGGGCGCTTTGCTGGGCATCTAGGCCCAGGATGCTGAGCTGTCCGCTGAGGACGCCGCGCTGGAAGTTGACCTGTGCGAGCAGGTTCGACACGGCGGCACTGTTCCAGGTGAAGTTCGTCCAGCCGGGATGGTTATGCAGATAGCGCGGCTGAAAGCGGGTCATGCGGCGATTCTATCACTTAAGTGCCGCATTATTAGCGGCGATTCGTATCTGCAATCGCCGCATTGTTGCGGCACAGCGTGCATGGCCAGAGCACCTGAAGAAGTCACGATGCCAGAGAAGGTCAAGCAGTCAGGTTGTCTCAGGGCTCTGTACCGGACAACTCCATATTGAGAATGTGCTGGACGGCAAATCCCTGAACGTGTGACTGGTTGCGAACCGGCACGACAAATGGCGGTGTTTTGGGTGTGTGACCACGCCAAAACCCGCCGACCTCCAGCGGAGCGAACTGACCCGCCACTTCAAAGCCTGCGTCCCTTTCCTGCGCCACGACACGCTGCAGCGTGTCGTGGACATCGTCTTCGCGATGATCACGGCCAGGAGCGTGAATCAGAGTGACCTGTGTGCTCATCTCCCCGGCACGAGTTCCATCGAAGCGAAGAAACGCCGGGTGGAACGAGGTTGCCGGGATCCTCAGCTCACAAAGCCCGTCTTCCTGGCGTTTCTCCTGGCCTTGTTGCCCCCAGGGAAGTTGCTGCTCAGCCTGGACCGCACCACCTGGGAACGTGGGGAATCCCCCCTGAATCTCCTGGTCCTTGGCATCGTCCTCCACGGGTACACCGTGCCACTCGTCTGGACCGCGCTGGACCATGACGGCAACAGCGGCACCGTGAAGTGTATTCAGCTGGTGTCGCGTCTCCTGAAGGCCTTCCAGCGGGACGCTGAAAGGGCCTGCCGACCGAGAATTCATCGGCGGTGAATGGTTCCGCTTTCTGAGGCGCAAGAAAATCAAACGGGCCATCCGCATCCGGAAAAATGCTGTGGTGGACGAGCTGCGGATTGATACGTGGTTCGGCGATCTCCAAGTTGGGGAGGTGCGGTGCCTCGCCGAGAAGGCCAACGTCTACGGTGAGGTGATGCAAGTCGTGGCCACTAGGTCCCCTGCAGGGGATCTGGTGGCCATCGCAACGGATTTCAGCGTCTGGGACACCTGTGTTCTGTACCGGGCTCGCTGGTCTGTGGAGTGCACCTTCGCGAGCCTCAAGGTCCGCGGCTTTGACCTGGAGCGCACGGGCATCATTCGCCCTGAACGGTTGGAACGTCTCTTCGGGCTGGTGATCCTGGCGTGGGTGAGCTGCCTGCGGGTGGGCGTGTGGCTCCAGGCATAGGTGCCAGTCCAGGTGAAGGCTCATGGCGGCCCGGCCATGAGCCTGGTGCGGTACGGCGCCGAACGTCTCGGCCATGCGCTGCGCTGGATGTTGCCCGAGTTACCCTGTCTGCTCAAGCTGCTGAGGACTTCATTTGCCATGCCAGACGGGGTTTAAAGGAAAGATGTCCGGTACAGAGGTCTCAGGGCTATTTTTTCATTGAATCGGGCAACACAACGCTGTCAGCGTCTGTCCCAAAGTGTCCACTGGGCTCCAGGAGCAGAACAGGAGCGGCCCTGCTGGGCACGCTGGTGCCGCAGATCAGTACGCTGCGGGCAGTACCCCGACGGTCCGGGTTGGTCTGCGCCTGAAACGCCACGCCTAGGCGGCGGAACTGGCATTTGGGTGGGGACGCTGCCCGCCGGGCGGCCGGACGCGGCCTCCGCTGCGCGACGGTGGTCAACTGTCCTGATCGCGCGTGGGCTCCGCCGCCGCTCTCTGGGCACAGGAGGGGGCGGGGGATGGCCAGCGTCAGGGTCCCCTAGAACCTGCCAGGCCTCTGGCCCCTTCTCAGGAATTGGTTCCATCGAAGTAGACCTCGACGCACCGGCGCCAGCCGTGCAGGTCGGGTAGGCACTCCTCAAAGTATTCGATGCCGCCCCAGCCGTCCTCGACCGGATCTTCAGGCCGGGGCAGCGGCGTGTCCTGGGCGTCCACGGCCACCGGCACCACCTTTGGGGGCTGACCAGAGGCCTCCCAGCTGCGATCTTGTACGGAGCTGAGCAACGTGAGTACTCGGGCGAGAGGGCGGTCGTCGGGGCCAGGGCTTCAGGTGGGAGGCGCATAGGACGCGAGTCGGGCGTGCACCAGCGCCAAGTCCCTGACCAGCCGGGAAAGGTCTTCCTCCTGGGTGAACCGGCCCAGGCCGACGCGGAATGTTGCGTCCGCGTCTTCCCGGCTGAGGCCGATTGCGGTCAGAACGTAAGAGGGTTCCAGCGCGCCGCTATTGCACGCTGAACCCAGGCTCAGTGCGTACTCGGGAAGGTTCAGCAGCAGGGCGTCGGCCTCCACACCAGGCAGGGTGACGCTGCTGTTGCCCGGCAGCCGCTGTGTGGGGTGGCCGTTGAGGCGCGCTGCCGGGAGACAGGACCGCAGGGCTGACTCGAAGCGGTCCCGCATGGCCTGGACGCGCCTGGCGTCGCTGTCTCCCTGCTGCCGCATCAGATCGGCCGCGACGCCCAGACCCACAATGGCGGGCACGTTGTGGGTGCCTGGGCGCAGGCCCCCTTCCTGTCCGCCGCCCCGCATCAGGGGGGTCAGCCCCCCTCGGCGCAGGGCGCGGCGCACCAGCAGGGCCCCACTTCCTTTTGGCCCGTACAGCTTGTGCCCACTGAGAGACAGCAGGTCAATCGGCAGCGCGCGCCAGTCCAGCGGCAGGCGGCCCACCGCCTGCGTCGCGTCGCAGTGCAGCAGCGCGCCTGCGGCGCGGACCCGCTCAGCAACCTCCGCCACAGGCTGCACGGTGCCGATTTCGCTGTTGGCCGCCTGCATGGACACCAGCAGCGTCTCTGGCGTGAGCAGTTCGTCCAAAGCGTCCAGCACCACCAGGCCATATCGGTCGACCGGAGCGTAGACCACCTCAAAGCCCTGCCCGGCCAGGTCGCGGCAAGGTTCCAACACGGCCTTGTGCTCGGTGGGCAGGGTGATGATCCGGCGCCGGTGGCCCTGCACCGCGGCCCTGGTCACGCCGTACAGGGCGAGGTTGTTGCTTTCTGTGGCGCTGGCGGTAAACACCACATCGCTCGGGGGGGCGTTAAGCAGCTCGGCCACCTGCTCGCGGGCCCCCTCGACCGCGTCCGCCGCCCGGCGCCCGGGAAGGTGGGTGGTGCTGGAGGGGTTGGCGAACTGCCCGGTGAAATACGGCAGCATGGCGTCCACCACACGGGGATCACAGGGGGTGGTGGCGTGATCGTCGAGGTAGACGGTCACTGGACGTTGAGGCCGTGCTCGTACTGCCGGTACTCGCTGTCGAGGGTGTACAGCTGATCCCAGATCAGCTGCCGGAGTTGCAGGGCCGGCTTCACGCAATACCGGTGGAATTCCAGCGGGGTCGGCTCGCCATGGGGAAACTGGATCTTCATCAGTCCGGCAGCGATGGCGCGCACCGATTCCTCGTTGCGGCTATAGGGCCTCGCGCCTGCGAGGTGCACGTTGCGGGCCGCGTAGCTCTCGGCTTCCAGATCTTCGCGCAGGGCGATCAGGGCGTCGCCAAAGAAGTCGGACTTCAGGCCCACGGTCAGCGCGGAGTCCAGGCCAACAAGCAGCTTGGAGCTGAGCTTGGGCAACTGCCATCCAGGCAGCAGGGCGCGGATGCGGTCGAGAAAGGCGGTCTCCTGCAGAAAAGAGGGCAACTCCTCCACCAGCAGTTCGCGCACCGGCCGCTGCTGGTCATCGAGGGAAATGTTGGCCAGGATCACGAAGCCGCAGTCGCTGGCAGTCTCGTGCAGGCCGCCGCGCGTCAGCTTGCCGTTGGCAAGGTAGCCCTTCAGGCCGCCCACGATTTCCTCGGGCTTCTCAAAGCGGGCCGTCTGGACTTCGTCGAGCACCACCACCTTGAAGCGCGCCAGCAGGCCCCACTGCCCGCTGGCGTTGTTCACGAACAGCACGGCCGGGGAAATGTTTCCGCCGCTGATCAGGCGCACCTTCGGGCTGATGTTCTCGAAGGTAAAGCTTTTGCCCGTTCCCTTGGGTGCGAGCTCCATCAGGTGCATGTTCTTCTGCACCAGCGGCAGCAGGCGGCACAGCAGCAGGGTCTGCTGCCACTCGGTAAAGGCTGACGGGTCAAAGCCCAGCGAGGTGAGCAGCAGCGCTCGCCATTCGTGCAGGTTGAACTGCCGTCGGGCCGCCTTGTAGAGCTGCAGGTTCACGCTGGCCTGCATTGGCTTGAAGGACAAGACGGCCACGCCGTCTTTCAGGGCGCCGAGTTCCACCACGCCCCACATCCCGTGCCGCAGCAGGTCCGGGTGGTCTTCCAGCAGCGCGTCAGCAATGTAGGCGTCCCCGATGCCCAGCAAGCTGAGCTGCGCGACGCGCTCGGCATCCTTGCCCTTTTTCAGCCGCACCTCGGCCTGCAGGGGGGTCAGCACCTTCACGGTCTGGCCCTGCGCCAGGCGGTGCTTGATGACGTTCTGCTCGCCAGGGCCAGGGATCACCCGTGCGGCCCAGTCGCGAACCTTAGTGGCCTCCTCGATGCTGAGCTCGCCCTGCCCAGGCACCACGCTTTCAAGCACCCACTCGGCCACATAGGCCGGAATCCCGCGCTTCGTGAGCTGGCTGGCGGGCAGACGGCGCTTATCGATGGCGAGCGACTTGAAGACCTGCACGACTTTGCCATTCAAGTCGTGGAGGGCTTGCCCGTCCAGGGGAGAAACAGTGTTCACGGCCTCGGCATTCATGACAGCAAGTCTCCCAGGATGTCAGCGGTGGAGGTGTACAGTTCAACGGATTTCAGCTTCAGGGTGACGGCGACGTCCTGGGCCGCGCTTCGCGGCGCGCGCACCGTGGCCCGCAGGGTCAGGGCGCTGAGCGCCGCCGACGTCGGCCAGGAGCCGAGGGCCACGGTCAAGCGCTGCTGGCTCTGCGGCGCCACGGTCCAGGGTGCCCAATCGGTGACCTGCGCGCCCAGCGGACCCCCCAGGCGTTCCACGACCAGCGGCACTGAATTGGGGTTGGTCAGGGTCAGGATGAAGGTGCCGGGTTCTTCGGCCTGGCCATCGCCCTCTGCCGTCAGGGTGGGCAGGCGGAACGCCAGGTCACGCACATACGTGACCCATGGCAGCAGGACTTCCTCAGGGCTCAGGCCCCCATGGGGACAGATCACGTTGCCGCCCCGTCCGGCTGTGTCCACGAACGTCTCGTCGCTGAACAGCGCCGCGGCGTCCTCAGCGAGGCCGTAGCGGCTGCGGCCCAGCAGGACCATGTTCTCCTCCAGCCGGAAGCCTGCGGCAGGAATGTCCGCCCAGGCGCCGTAGGCCGCCCGGCCCTCGGGGTTAAAGCCGTCGGGCGGCGTGGCGGTGCGCCCGGAGGCGCGCAGCAATCGTCCGTGGTCGGTGGTCACGACCAGCTGCACCGGCAGCCCCTCCGGCAGGGCGGTCAAGAGGCCCAGCAGCCGCCTGGCGATCACCGAAAGCCGCGCCGAGACCTCATCCCGGGCGCGGTCCAGGCTTTCGGCCTTGTGGTAGATCACGTCGGGTTCAGCGATGTTCCAGAACACCACGTCGCCGGCGGCGGCTCCGCGCAGCGCTTCTCCTACCCGGTCCTCTTTTGTCGCCTGAAAGCCGAGCAGAGGCTGCGTCCCAGTCTGTGCGGGCGCCACGCCACAAAACAAGGCTGGCTTGGCGCGGCTGGTGATGGTGGGCAGGGCACCGAACGCGATGTCCTGTCCGGTGAGTGTCAGCCGGCGCCCGGTATCGTGGCGGGCCAGTTCGCGCTGCAGAATGGCGAGGTCATGGAGGTGCAGGCCGTCACAGACAGCCACCAGGGTCACGTAAGGCTGGCCACACAGCGCCGCGCTGCGCCGCCAGATCAGCCGCTCCGCGTGTGCGCCGCCGTTTAAGGCCGCCGCGTAGACGTCCAGGAAGGCCTCCACGAACTGCCGCAGGTGGGGCCGCAGCGCGGCGTGGTCGGCCTCGTTCCAGCTGCGATAGGGCAGGTAGGCGTCGGTCATCCAGTCCGCCCAGGCTGGGACTTCCTGGGGGGGCAAGGGAGGCAGCGGACGGGGCAACCGGGCGAGCAGGTCACCATGCAGCTCAGTCTGGAGATGATCCTGTATTTCTCGCAGCGTGTCCCGGCCCAGGGCCTCGGGATGGTGACGCAGCCACTCCCCGGCCGCCGTGCCGGCAAGAGCCAGCACCTGGGGGTCGGCCTGCCGCTCCCGCAATTCGCGGTAGACCGCGATGCCCCGTGCTGCGGTTGCGTGCTCTAGCATCTCGCCCAGCCGCCTGCAAACGTGGTCCGGGAGAACCGCCGGAAAGGGCCGCGGCCAGTCGAGGCTCTCGCTGTCCAGACCCAGCCAGCGGCGCAGCAGGCCCTCGGCGTGGGCCTTTTCACTTCCGTCATCTGCGGCGCCGTCGTACACGCCGCGCCAGTGGCCGCTGACCTCGCCAGCCAGGGCCGTACCCACCTGGCGCATCAGGGTCTGCGCTCCGGGCTGCTGGGCCTCGGGCCCCACCCACCACAACAGCCACTGCGCGGCATGCTGGGGTTCACCGACCAGGGCGGCGCTGTCCAGCATCGTCTGGGCGAGTTCATCGGCACTGTCTGCCTGCGCCAGCGCCGGCCAGCCCCTTAGGGCGGCCTGCGCGTCTGTCAAGGCCAGCCGCGGCAACAGCCGCTGCAGGCGGGCTGTGGGGGCCACCACCTCCTGGGTGGGGATGCCCCGCCCCGCCCCGAAGCGCCTGGCCCAGCGGCAGAGCGCTTCGCCGTGGACCAGCAGGGGGCCGTCGCCCAGCGCCAGGCGCAGGAACTCGGCTTCGCTGTTCACGCTGTGCGCCCCGGCCACCTCGGCGCCGCCCGCCGCGTCCAGGTAGAAACGGGCGCTCATGCGAGGGTCAGTCCGCTCATTTGCTGCAGGCGCTCCAGACAGGCCTGGCGACGTTCCGGCGAGGTGATGCGGCTGAACAGGGCCTCAATCTGCAACACCTCGTTCTCTTCCAGGCGGCGCGCCACGTCGGCCTGCAGGGCTTGCAACTTCTGAACCGCCTGACCGTCCAGGAATACGGGTGGCGTGTGCAGCGCCTGTTGCACCCGGGCGAGACCGGCGCCGTCTTCGGGGCGCAGCGCGCTGAAACTTTCACGCTGCTGTCCCAGCCAGCTTTCGGCCTCCTGGCGCTTGACCTTGAGCGCCTCCAGGAGCTGTTGCCTCAGCCTCTCGGCGTGGGCCTGCTGCCCAGCAGACAGCGCGGGATGCGCGGTCAACTCGCCCAGTTGCTGCAAGACGCTGTGCGCCTGCCCAAGGTCACGCAGGGGGGTTGCGCCCAGGGTCTCCAGCTCCCGGAGCACCGGTTCCATCGCCTGTCGCTGGGCTGCCAGGCCCTGCAACTGAGTCTGCAGCTCAGCGGGCAGCCACGCCCGCGGGAAGCGCCCCAGATCCACGGCTTGAATGGCCCGAACAGACGTTGCTGCGCCCAGCGCTTCTGCCTGCTGCTGGATTTCGGAGGCCAGTCGCCCGAGCTGCTCGTCGGTCTGTCGCTGAAGTTGCTGCAGGTCCTGTTCGATGCGGGCGCGCTGCCGCTCTCCCAGGGCCGCGTGGGAGAGGAGGGCCTCGAAAAGTTGCCGCCGTTCGCTCAGGTCATGCAGGCGTGTGTCGCGGCGTCCGCGCAGGGCCTCGGCCTCACGCAGCACGTCCTCCAGTTGCTTGGCGCGTGCCGCCAGCGTCTGGACCGGCTCGTCCCATTCGCTGCCCTGGAAACGGGTCTCCTGACGGATGATGTCCGCATGCAGCTTGCTGGCGGCCTGAGCCGTGAGCAGGTCTTCAGCCTGCGCGCTCCATCCGGCGGGCAGCGTCTCCAAGCGTGCAAGTTCGGCCTGCAGGCGTTCCTGCTTGGCTGTAGCAGCTTCAGCGGCCGGTGGTGTGAGGGTGGGCCAGCCTTTTAGCTCGGCGAGCCGCTCGCGCAGCTTTACGACCGTTCCCGTCTCGGGTACGGCCCGGATCCGTTCCAGGGCTGCTTTTTCCTGTGCGGCCGCGCCGGCCTGGGAGCGCAGGGCGTCCCTGAGGGCGTCCAGGTCCGGGCGACTCGCTTCCGGCAGGAAAGCCGGCGGCGCCTCCAGGTCGCGGGCCAGCGCTGCGGGTGCCGCGCCACTTTCCAGCTTCGCCCGCCGCTCCTCCAGCCAGGTCAGCGCCTGTGCCCCGCACTGAGCGACCTGGGCATCCAGCGCTGAGACGGCCTGCGCCACCAGCGCCTGCTGCGCAGGCGACAGGACAGCGGCGAACTGTTCGGCCAGCGCAGCGAGGCGTCCGCGGGTCTCGTCGGCTTCCTGGGGCGTTGCTGGAGTGCGCCAGCCCGAGACGGCCTCGAAGTACGCCACCAGCTGACCAGCACGGGTGGTGATGGCGGCCATCTGCTCGGCTTCCGGTGTGTCGCGGTACTGGTAATTTTCTTGCAGCAACTGCTCACGGAGCTTTATGGCCGCGTTCTCATCGGTGACGCCGTCCAGCTGATCGGGAAGCCCAATCAGGCGGCTTTCCAGCCCGGCAATGGCCGCCTTGATTTCGGTGTATTTCTGGTCAGCCATGATCGCGGCCTGGTCCGACTTTGGATCAATCTTCTGCAGACTTTTCAGGCTTTCGCGCAGGGTCGCCAAATTCCCCTGGGTGGAAATGCTCCGGATAATACTGACTTCCTGTTCCGCAGCCTGATCGCCTTCCAGACGTTCCCTGGCAGCCTTCAGGTCTTGCAGAGCCTGCTGGACGCGTTCGTTCGCTTCGGTCAGGTTCAGCGGGCGCAGGGCGCTCAATATGTTCTTGAGCTGCTGCTCGCGCAGGGCAAATTTCCCCAGATCGGGCAGCTTGGAAAAGTCTGTGGCCTGTTGGTCCGTGACCTGCAGGATGCGCCGGGTCAGTTCCTGCCGCAGGGTGTCAACGCCCGCCTTCTCAGAAGCGACCACCGTCAGGGGGGGCAGCTTGGTCAGGACATTCATCAGGGGAACCGCCGCCTCGACACTGCTTGCCCGGCTGAGCTTGGCCTCGAAGTCCGCGACGGCCCGGTCGTAGGCGTCGAGGTTCTCCAGCCCCTGCTTCAACTTGTTGGCGGCGCGCTTCAAGGTCTCCAGATACTCGCTGTCGTAACGGGAATTGTTGGTCTCAAACTCCGCGAGGGCCAGGACGCCTTTCTTGGCGTCGATCTGACTGAGTGGCCCGACTTCCAGGGCGTCCAGCACCGCTTTGACCTTGGCCAGCTCCTGTCCCATGTCCTTGCGCGATATTTCCGTGGCGGCCATGGCATTGAGGAAGTCGGCAGCTTTTTTGAACACTGCTTTTTTCTTGCCGTCGTCGTCTACGGGGCGGCTAAGACTGCCCACTCCGCCGAGCTTGATGGCTGTGCGGTTCTTGCCGATCCAGGCGGCAAACAGGAGCGCCAGGGTGTTCTGGTCGTAACCGTAAGCCGGTTGCAGCAATTCGGTCAGCACCTCGCCGGGTGGCACCTTGCCCGCCCGGGGTGAGAAGGTCATGTCAAGCCGCGTCCAGGCTTCCTTGATGCGGCTGTGCTGCGGCTCCACCAGCTGCTTGCGCAAATTGATGACGCCCCAGCTCTCTTGAAGCAGGCGCACGAGATCCTTCTGGATGGCCGCGCCAGCAGACCACTGCACCGTGTCGAGACTGTTGTCGATCAGTTCGTGAATCAGGTCGACGACAGCCTTGTTCAGATTGGTTCCGCTCAGCTTGTACTGGGTGAAGAAGCGGTCCGGATGCTTGCTGTAGGCCGCTGCGTACACCACGCCCAGTGCTATCCCCAGACGGTTGGCAGTCACCGACGTGATGTTCTTGGCGGCCAGCCCGCCGCTGATCGTCGGGGGCGCAGTCAGATCACCGCTTTTGCGGATGCGCTCAAGCACCACGATCGCCTGGTCACGGAGCCGTCCGATCATCTCCTCGTAGACCACGCCCCCCACTTTGAGCTCATTGGCCGACTTGAAGACGGGGTCATTCAGCACCGCAAGTTTGTGCAGGGTGCCCGTCAGCTCGGCGTGCGGTTCGCGCGGACAGACGAACAACATGGGGGCAGTCTCGTACCTGGTCGAGATGCTGAACAGTTCGCGGACTTTGGCGGGGGTGGCGTCCGCTTCCGCCTGCGTCATGGGAACCACCATCACCACCACACCGCGCGCTTTTGGCCCCTTGTCCAGCGGCACGGCGTATTGCGCCCTCAGCGCGTCCAACACCGTGGGCTTGAGGGCCGAGAAGGGCAGCAGCACTTCCTGTGCAGCCCAGTCGCTAGGATTGCCCCACTCCACCGATACCTCATGACAGGTGGTGAGCCCTAGGGCATTCACGGCATTGCCATTTGCCGTATAGGTGGAGAACAAAGTGTGCAGCGTCCCTTTTTGCTCGCGCAGCGCGGTGGTCTCCCGCAACTGGCGGTCGAGTTCCAATGCGCCGTTGGAGCCTACCCAGAAGGAGTACGTCTTGTTCGCGCCGTCGCGGCGAATGTAGTGCTCGGCTTCCAGGGCCTTGAGCGTCTGGGTTGCCGTGGCCTCGCTCAGACCCGCGAGTTCGGCCACGGTGACGTCATAGCCCACCTCGCGCGTGGCGAGGGCGGCAATGTCGATCAGTACCATCGCTTTAAGAACGGCCTTCTGCTCTTCAGTCAGGTCGGGCTTGAAGACGTTCTTGAAGTTCTTGAATTTGTCCTCGTCCAGCATCTCGCCGAAGTAGTCGACCAGCGAGATTGGAAGCACCCAGTTGGGGCGGCCGCCGTCGAGCTGGGCGGACTCGTCGAAGTGCGTGCGAACACCGCCGTCCTCGTCGAGCACAAAGTTCAACACCGAGCGGACGCTGGTCGACCGCTCCAGGTCGACGCTGGACAGCAGCGCCGTGGTCAGCGGATGCAGTGGGAAGCACTGCTTGGCCACCTTTTCCTGAAAGACATCGAAGGTCCAGCCCATCTGGCCGGGGCCATAACGTCTCTTGTACAGGGTGTAGGCCAGTTCGCTGGCGTCGGCCACGCGGGTGCCGATGCCGCGCTGCGCCATGAACTGTCCCCAGGCCGCCTCGTCGGTCCGGAAGTAGGCGCCCAGCACATCTTCCAGCATGGTCTGCATGCGCTGGCGGTTGGGCTGTGGAATGCGGTTGAGTTCCTTGATCAGGTCGGAACCTTCGGGGCCGCCGACCCTCTCGGCAATAACATTGGGGTCGTGCTGTGATAGGCCCACGAATAGCGCCCTGCCGCGGGCGTTGGACACGCCGTTCATCAGATCCTGAAAGGGAGCGCCCACCGGGTTATTCGTCAGATAATCACGAACGAACATGCTGAACTCATCGAAGAGAATCAGCAGTCCGCCGAAGGGCTTGTCCGGTCCGCAGAGCGTCCCCGTAATCCAGCTCACGGCGTCTTTCAGGGACGTCTCGGCGCCAAGATCGGGGGCAACACCGTACACCGCACGGAAGGCATCCACAGACAGGGTGTACGCTGCCGACTCGCGCTGACGCACCATGTCCCGCAGACTGAACAAATCGAGATCACGCCCCGCCAGGAACTGCTCGGCCTGCTTGGCATAGCTGGGATTCCCTGCGATTCGTGCCAGAGCCTGTTCGGCCGCCTCAAACCAGAAGGGGGGCTTGATGTCACGAGTCGCCTCATGGTGGGTCAAGGCCTCGTCGAGCGCGCGGAAAAAGCCGTCACGCAGGCTGCCCGGCTTGTCGCCCCGCAGGATCAGCACCAGAAAAGGAGCGGTGTGGCTGCGGTACTGTCGGAACATCGCTGCCCGGTCTGCCGGGAGAACATGATCGAGCTTGCCCAGCACCGTCTCCAGCTCTGGCGAACCCTGGGGCTGCCCAAAGTAATTGGCGGCAGCCAGACCGAAGTGGCTCTTGCCGTGTCCGTAGGTCGCCATAAACACGAAGCGATTGTCGAGCGCCGGCGATGTGGCCGTCTGGCGCAACAGGTCAAGTAGCTCCGCTGTTCCTCTCCGCTCCTCGCGCCCCCCACTGCCACGGGTGAACATGAACCGCCGGGTCAGGTCACGGTTCAGGTCACGGTTCTCAAAGTAGGTCGACAACTGAACGTCGCTGCGGAACTCAGTGTCGGTGTCGGGAACGCTGATGTCGCGGATCAGGGCGGGGCCACTCATATTTTCTCTCCTTAGAGATTCCAGGTGCAGAGTCGCCCCTGGTCTTTCCACTGGGCCAGATCGGCGTCCCACGGCAGCAGCTCCTCGGCGGCCTGCGGGAACGCGGCGAGCAGGGCGCGGGGCCGCTTGATGAATGTGCTGTGCAAGAACGTCCAAAATTGCTGTCGCTCCTCGCCGCTGAGGGCCGCGATTGGCAGGTCCACATTGGACAGCAGCAGGTGCTGCGCTTCGTGCCGCTCGGCGCAGACTGCGTCCAGCTCGGCAATCAGTCGATCGGCGGAATACCGTAGCAACCGTTCATCGGGCCTGAGCCGCGCCACGCGCCAGCTCTGGAAATCGAGGTGCCCCAGATTCAACCGGGCAGCCACCTCCTTTTCGCGGCCTAGCCATGCGTCGGGCAACAGCAGCAGACCGGTCTTGACGTACAGGCCCCCACCCGTCAGGCGGCGCACCAGCGCCGAGGCTTCTGCGGTGCCTGTACCAGCTGCAGATTCAGAGGGCATAAATGCCGTCCAGCAGCGCCGCTGGCGCAGGGGGCCGGGTCACCTGGTGGGGTGGGGCCTGCAACCACAGCTCAAGAACGCCTTCTGTGGCCAGGCCCCGCAGCGCACGGTTCAGGGCAAACTGGCTCAGGAAGAACAGGCTGCCAAAGCCGCCCGGTTCGGACAGGTCGCTCAGGTTGCGGGTCTGCACCGATCCGAACTGCCCTTCCCAGTAGAGGGCTAGGGCATAGGCAAGCACGCCTGGGGGCACCGACTCAGGGTCGCCCAAGCCATAGCTTTCTCCCGACTCTTCCAGCAAATGTAACGCGCCTAGACCCTCTGGCTTGGTGTACGTTCCTGCGTAGATTGTCGCGCAAGTCCGCAAGCTGCGGGGGGCCAGGTCTCGTCCCTGCTCGGCTTGCACACTACGGCCCACTTCCTCGGTCAACTCATTCCCACCGAAGGTCACACCCAATTCAGGCAATTTCAGGGTCAGGTCATGCCAGAAGCGTGGACCTGGGCCCTGCGGGGCGCTGAGGTGGTAATGCATCAACCACTGGGTTGCGGGCAGAGATAAGGAAGCGTCGTGCGCCAACACATGTTGTCCAAGTGGGGTGAGTTGATTTTTTCCAGGCTGTCGTAGCCCACAGCAGGAGGCGTAGCGAGGCATGGCCTTGACATAATTGTTGCCAAGATGGGTAGTGTCGCGCAGCACTGAGGAGAGGGCATCTTCGCTTTCGCCTCGCCCGATAGACTGCAGGACCGCTGCGATGGCCGGCCTGTTCAGTGGGAAGCTTTCATGGAACATCAGCCCACTTCTTGTGCTAGACGACACCGCCACAGTCCTCTGCTCTGAGATCAGCACATCCATAATACCTCCTCGCAATGATTCCCTTCCGCTGGGGCTAGAAAGAAATTGAAATATTCCGTCATCCAGCTGCGCATATTCAACGGACTGCTCCAGTCTTTTGGTTCCGCCTCCAGAGGTGGTAATCGAGGCGTAATACTCTTCTTGGCCTGGTTTAATAACGTGGTTCCACAGATTAGAAGACCGAAGGTGAAAAAATGGAGGTCCTATCTGTGGCAAATCATCGCCAACAGCAAACTCCTGAAAAATTCTTAGAAATGACTTCTTCAACTGGGCGTCAAGATAAATTTTGTTCCCGCTGATATGCCCTTGATCGAGGAGCTCAAGGACAGCCAGCCATAGAATGAGCTTATGTGGCTTCTTGCGGCCTCCCCAGCTCCCCCTTTTCGACTCCTCGATTATCTTGTCAACAAGGAAATCCATGCCTTCTCAGAGGTGACAGACCAGGCAGGAAGCTTCATCTTCTTCATCTAGCAAGTCGATCAAATTGCTGCTTGAGGCTTCCTTAATGCGCAGCTGGGATTCTTTAATTTGTTCCACGCGCTCTGGGACTTGTAGCTCTTCCAAGCTTTCAGTTGCCGACCAAGTAAATCTCTGGCCTGTCACTGTGTCGAATTTCTCGAAGGTCTTGGCCTTCTCGTAAAGTTCGGGGTGCCTTTCTAGCAGTCCTACCCATTCTCTGCGCTGCTGATAAAAGCAGAAGTAGCAGCCCGACCGGGAACGCCATTGGTAATATTCCGGGATACCCAGTCCGCTTTCCTCTAGAAGCTTGAAGACATCCCTTTTGATCAATCCCTCGTCAATGAATGGATAGACTGCTTTCAGATTGGGCTTAGTGGAAATGTATCCTTTGCGGTGGGGCTCATCAGCTCGGATTGCTATATAACTAATAGCCTCTTGATCACCAACATATTTCTCGAAAGGCTTGATCTTCAGCATTCTCGTACACCATCGGGTCCGACTATCTGGCAAAACCCCTCGGTAGATATCCAAGTAATGCGAAAAAGGCCTATCTGGGTTGAGGCGCACAATTGGCTTTCCCAGGTACGCCTCAAGTCGGTCGAGATATTCATAAGTCTCTGGCAACTCCTCACCAGTGTCACAAAAGACATACTCCATTTCTGGAATCCTGTCGCGCATGAAAATGGCCAACGCGGTGCTGTCCTTGCCGCCGGAAAGCGAAAGGATGTGACGCGGGGAGCGGGACTGTGATGAAGTCATGATCTGAACTGACTCTACTGCCTTACTGCTCACGTCGTTGTCACATTTGTGGATCCGGGTAGAAAGCCAGTTCTGACACCGCATTGCATTCGACGTCGTCGGGCTGCGAAGGACGTGCAGGGCACCGATGTGCCGTGCAGCGCGGTGCGGTCACGTTGGGGGCACTGCGTCGTCGTAGTGCGTGAGGCAGATGTCTGTCTTGCAGCCGGTGGCCTCGCTGGCCCGCTATCTCTGCTGCTGCTGCCCCCGGCTGCTTGCGAGACCCGAAAGACGACATGGCGCCCGAACTCCTGGCCAATCTGGCCTGCCTCCACACCGTGACTTTCTGGGTCTGGGACTTTCGGAGCAGCGAGCGCTTCGACGTCACAGCCTTCGCGCCTCGTGAGCTTCCAGCCGAGCTGAGAGGAACCTGATGGCCGAGGACGCCCTGCGCGAACGCGCCGCGCGGGATGACCGCGGGCGCTTCGGGGCGGCGCTGGCTCTGGGTCCAGATATGGAGCCTGAACCGGGCGACGGGATAGCGGTCACGGCCGGTGGGACTATTCGGCGTCCAGCTCCTGCAGGAGGCGCAGCAGCGCGAGCTTCACGGCATCCCGGTGCCGGGCCGGGATGTTGGGGCCGGCGCCCGTCAGGCCCAGGGAAGCGCGGAGGCTCTGAACGTAGCGCTCGCTGGCCTGCTCGGCTTCGGGGCTGCTGTAGCCCAGTTGACGCGCGGCCAGCCCGTACGTCTGCGCGATGGCCTGGGCCTGTGTGGGAAATCGGTCGGCGTCCGCATCCGTCCAGGACCGCGGCGAGCGACCCGCCACCAGCGCGAGCACGCCATCGAGCACCGCTTCCGCCTTGCCAGGGCTGCACAAGCGGTTGACCAGCGGCACCAACGAGGCGGGCAGTGGCCGGCCCTGAAGCGTCTGCGCCTGCTCGGTCAGGGCCTGCCAGCCCTCATCGGTGGCAGGAAATTCCAGCGCTTCGAGCAACGTGGCGCGAGCCTGCACCGTCTGCTGTGGGGCGTGGGCGGCCCAGATACGGATGGCTCCGTTCAGGGCCTCGAAGAAGGTGGCGGTCCGCCCAGGATCACCAGGGCCATCCCCAATGGCCGGCAAGCCCAGGGCAGCAGGGATATCTGCGAACAAGAGCTTTTCCGGACTACGGGCGCGCTCGAAAGCGTCCCTGAGCGCCAACACCTCGTCCGGCAGGCGGCGGGTGCGCCAGGAAGTGTCGTGTAGGCCTTTGACCATCCGGATCAGGGTGCGCACGACCGGCACCAGGGCTTCGGGCGTGTTCAGGCTTGCCGCCAGGCGAGTCAGCACGTCGGCGCGCTCGCCGCGCACGGCGCTGCCGGCAACGGCGAACAGTTCGGGGCGGCGCAGCAGCACCTCGAAGTCGGCAATGCTGGGTTCGGGCACGAAGGCCCCCTCGCGGTACAGGCTGATCTCGTGCGGATGTGCCTGCATAAACGCCGCGAGCAGGACGGGTTGCAGCCCCGCCGTCACGCCGTAAGGCGGGGCCGCCAGCTGCGCGAACAGCAGGTCAACCGCCAGCGGTTCGTCCGTCCCGAAGATCAGTTCGCCGATTCGCGCCCAGGTTGGGGCCAGGTGGGTGGCGTGCCCTTCCTGGGGTTCAAGAAAGCGCCAGCCTCCCTCGGGCTCCTCGGGATCGAGGGGCGCGTGCAGACCGGTTGCCCGCAATACGCTTTCGTACATGCTGCGCTCGGGCGGGTAGCCCTCAATGCCCAGCAGCGGTTCTTCAGCCTGCGTGAGCATGCGCTCGATCAGGGTGCGCCGCGCGGCGGCCGCCGCTGAGGACAGCGTGCGGCGGTTGACCAATTCGTTCAGGACGTGAGGCGACTGCGGATAGACCGCGTCCATTGCCGCTGACAACAGTTGGGTGGCCTGACGGGGGGTCGGGGCCCCGACCCGCTCGCCCAGGTGGTGGTAGGCCGCGTGGCTGCCCTGGGGGGCCGGGCGTGGGTCAAGCAGCTGCTCGACGGCCGTGACCAGCAGGGTCTCCAGGTGGGAGAGGCGTTCGGCCACCTCGCGCCGGGCCACGCGGTCGTCGCGAAGTTCCGGCGTGCTCTCGCGCAGCCAGTGCAGGGCGCGCAGCTCGGTGGCCGCCTCGCGCAGCGAATGGATCTGCTCGGGCACGACCACCACCAGGTCAGGGCGTTCACGCAAGGCGTCTGCCTGGGCCCAACGCGCAAAGGCCTCGCCCTGTTCCGGACTCGCCGGCAGGCTGCACACCAGGATGCCGTCGGCGCCGGCCGCCGGCGTCAGGCGAGCGGGGTCAGTCGGTTCATCCAGGTAGCGGATCTCGAAGAAGCGCAGCGCGCCCGTATCGAAGGAATGCCGCCGGGCCACCAGCGGGCGCCTGGGCAGGTACCGTTCCAGGATCTCGGACAGGGCAAGCTGCGCGCCCACGCTGCGGCGTCCCTCCTCCAGCCGCTCCTCAATGTCCACATCACTGCCTTCCCAGACCCGAAAGGTGCGATTGAAGCGGCGGTAGACGATCAGCGAGCGGTGTTCGAGCTCCTGCAGCGTGCGCGCGACCTCAGGGTCTTCCGCGGTGTCACGCAGCGCCAGCGAGATCAGTTCTGCGCCCGGCACCAGCGTGCTGACGTCTCCCAGCACGCCCAGGAGCCCAACCGTCTTGAGGGTCTGGACCTGCAGCTCGCTCAGATCGGGATGACGCTCGACGGCGTCGACGACTTCCAGCCAGCGCCGCGCAAAGGCCTGCCGCGAGAGGCTGCCCAGCAGGTTCAGCGCAAAGTAATCGAACAGGTCTGCCAGGCGCACGAGCGCTGCGCGGGCGGGCCACAGGTCAGGCACCGCGTGCGGCTCGCCGCTGAGCAGATACGCGAACAGGGAGCGTTCATTCTGCGCGAAGCGGCGGAAAAGGTACGGTAAGGCGAGCAGCACGGTGGGGTGTAGTGGGGCAGCTGAACGGGCGAGGGACAGGAATTCCGTATTCCCGAGGGCGCGGGGCGCTTGGCCCAGCGCGGCGATCCCTTCGGCCGCCGCGCTGGCTTGCGTGAGCAGGTCGCGGGCAGGCCGGATGGAAAGGGCGTCCATCGCCTGCGCCGCCAGGCGCATCTGCTGTTCGGGGGGCTCCAGGAAAGCGATGTCCGCAAAACGGCCCTGCACCTTCGCCCACTCCTTGCGGGCACTGGCGATCAGGTGCTCGCCGTAGTGCTCAAAAGCCTGATGCAGGACGCCCATGAACAGCAGGGGGCGCGGGCCGCTGCGGGCCGCCACCTCGGCGAGTTCCTGCAGGAGATAGATGTCCTCGCCCTCGAAGCGACCCGCGTATTCCAGCGCTTTCCCCAGCTCGTCGAGCACGAGCACCACGCCCCCGTATCCCTGGGCGGCGGCCAGGCCCTGGAGGCCCTCGAGCTGGCGCAGCAGTTCACGGCTGTCAGGCGTGCTGCCCTGGGCACGCAGGCCAGCCAGACCTATCCGCCACGCGTCAGTGTCTGCGCCGCTCAGGGCGACGGCTGCCTCCTGCAGTCCTTCGAGCAGGGCCACGGCCAGGGGGGCCCGGCGCAGGGTCAGGGCAACCGGCAGGAAGGGCCGCGGCGTGGTGCGCCGCCACTCGTCCGCCAGAGCGGGGTCTGCTGCCTGCAACAGGGCGTATCCTTCGCCCGTTGGCGCGTTCAGCAGCTGGGTGAGGAACAGCGCGAAGGCGGACTTGCCGCTGCCGTACGGCCCCGTCAGGGTCCAGGCGCGCTCGGTGCCCTGCGGGCCGAGCGCCTCCAGCATGCGGCGCAAGACGGCGCGGGCCTGCGCGGTGAGGGTGTAGCCCTCCAGGGCGCTGGGCGTGTGGGCATCTCGCTCCAGCCGCACCGAACGCAGGAAGCGCAGCGGGCCGTTCAGCGGGACGCTGGGGGAAGCGGCGCTCATGCCTGCGCTCCGTAATGGCGCGCGAGCAGCGCGGCGGGGTCCAGGGGCCGCCGTAGATAGATCTGCTTCAGGCCCGCGGTGTCGTCCAGTTCGATGGCCCCATCCGTCTCTTCCTGGATGGCCTCGATCAGCTCAACCAGGGCGTTTTCTGAGAGCTTGAATGCCTGTCCTGGGCTGCCTATGCCGTACAGCGTGTCATGCAGCGCGACCGTCTGCCGCTCGCCCCGCGTACGCTCCAGAAATTCCAACAGGGCCGCTCCAAAAACGAGCGTCGGGAGGGTGCGCTTGTGCCCGACAACAAAAGCGTACCGTTCCCCGTCGTGCAGCGGCCGCAGCAGGCCGAGTTCGGCCAGCGGACAGTCGAACGATTCCTCAGCGACGCCCTTTTTGCTGCTTTTGCCCGGCAGGTAGGTGCGGATCAGGCAGTCGACGTCCCGTTCGATGGTCGAGCGCTTGCTGCGGGCCTGCTGCCGCTCGGCGAGTTCGGTCAAGGCGTCGGTGAGTTCGCCGCGCGTGAATTCCTGCCGGGTCCAGCGGAAAAAAGCGTAGTGCCAGGCGGCGGCTTTTTCGGGGCAGTTGACCAGCTGCCAGTGCAACAACCACAACGATCCCGCGTCTTCCAGGTATGGATCCCAGTGGCCAAGCAGGCGATCCCCCAGCATGGTGATGGCGGTCTCGCCCCGGCCCATGTCCTCCAGCACGCCGGTCGCGATGCCCCAGTGCCGGATGCTCTGCACCATGTTCTTGCCGACGCCCAGATTAACCAGGGCCGAGGGCTGCGAGAAGAACATGGCGTGGCGCTGCGCGCCGCGGATGCCCTTGGTCAGCCAGCCGTAGCGGAAAGGAAAGGTCTCATGTCCGGCAAAGCCGAGCTTGGAGGTGGGGACATCGGGGAGAAAGGCAGGGGACACAACCCGCCAACTATAGACGAGCAGGGGGCACAGGCCAGCCGCACATCTGCGCCGCGGTAAGACCGCTGACACATTTGCGGTCCTAGTTTGGTCCCCAAGCCCGTAGGCTAGGACTGCCGCCTTTCTCACCGGCCAAGGAACCCACACCATGCTTGATGCCCATCTCCAGCCCCACCGTGACTACCTTTTGGCGCAGTCTGCCGGCCAAAAGCTCTTTTTGATGTTGACCCTGCGCCCGCAGGCCGCGGCGCGCCAGGCGCGCCCGCCCCTATCGGTCGCCTTTGTGGTGGACACCTCCGGCTCGATGCGCGAGGTCGTCACCGAACCCACCGAGCACACCGGCCGGACCGCCGTCGTCGAGGGCAAGACCTATGAGGTGGTGCGCGGCGCGAAGTCCAAGATGGATCTGGTGATCGAATCGTTGCGCGGCCTGCTCGCCTCGAATCTGCTGCGCGCCGAAGACCGCCTGGCACTGGTGAAGTTCGACGACACTGCCGAAGTTCTCGTGCCGTTCACCGGCACCTCGGAGCGGGCCCGGCTGCTCGCCGCCGCCGAGCGCCTGGACTGGTATTCCGGCGGCACCCACATGGGCGCGGGCCTGCGCGCCGGCGCAGTCCTGCTCGCCTCCGAGACGGGCAACCGGCGCCTGGTGCTGCTCAGCGACGGCCAGACCTTTGACGAGGCGCTGGTGCAGGAACAGATCGCTGAGCTTGCCCGGCTGCAGGTTCCGGTCACGACGGTAGGTGTCGGCGATGAGGTCAATACCAGTCTGCTGCTGCAGATCACCGACCGCACCCAGGGGCAGCCCATCGACGTGGTGCCGGACACGCAGAGCCCGCAACCGCCCGCCGTCCGCGCCTCTGACCTGCCCGCCGCGCTGCTGGGCGACCTGCAGCACGCCGCCAGTGAGGTGGTCACCAATGTCGGGCTGTCGGTGCGCACGGTCAAGGACGTGGTGCTCGACCGCGTGACCCGCGTGCACCCAACACAGACCGAGGTGGACCGGGACCGCACTCCCCTGCCGCTGGGCAACGTAGAGGCAGGACCCGGCGGCACCTACATTCTGGAGTTCAGCCTGCCCGCGCGTCCTCCGGCGCGCATGCGCCTCGCGCAGCTCGGCGTGACCTACGAGGTGCCGGGCGCGAACTACCGGGGCGAGATCCCACCGCTCGACGTGGTTGTGGAATTCACGCGGGATGAGAGTCTCGCCGCCCGCATCGACCCTGAAGTGATGCAGTGGGTGCAGCAGCGCAACGTCGAGGGTCTAGTTGCCCAGGCCACCCGCGAGGCGCAGACCAACCCGCAACAGGCGCAAAAGACTTTGGAACTCGCGCGCACCATGACCCAGCGCCTGGGCAACGGAGCGATGACCCTGGCCCTTGACCGCGCGCTGGGTGAACTCGGCAGCACCAAGACCATCAGCCTAGGAACGGCCAAGACGCTCAAGATTGGGGCCAAAACGCAGACCATCAAGGTGGGGGGCCATGACCTGCCCTCCGATGAAGACATCCGGAAGATGTCTGGAGCCTAGGGGTGGTCTGTACCGTCTGTGGTGACCCGGTTCAGGGAGCAGAGACAAGCTGCCGGACCTGCGGCGCGCCACTCTCGGCCTCCGTCACGCTGCCGGCCGGCGCCACCCTCAATCTGGGACAGTACGAGGTGCTCAAGGTGCTGGGTCAGGGAGGCTTCGGCGTGACCTACCAGGCGCGCGACAAGCGCCTGGGGCATCAGGTGGCCATCAAGGAGCTGTTCATCAGTGGGTCAAGCCGCCGGGAAAATACGGTCTTCGCGCCGAGCACCCTGGGCACACAGGGCTTCGCCGAAACCAAGATGCGTTTCCTGGAAGAAGCCCGCGTGCTGGCGAGCTTCAACCATCCCGGCATCGTGCGGGTTCTCAACTTTTTCGAGGACCACGGCACGGCCTACCTCGTGATGGAGTTGCTGGACGGCGAGACCCTGGGAGCGCTTCTCGCGTCGCGGGGCCCACAGGAGGCGGCCGCTGTCGGGCGCGTCGCCGCGTCGCTGGCCGAGACCCTCGCGGAGGTGCACCGGGCCGGACTGCTGCACCGCGACATCAAGCCCGACAACATCGTTCTGGAGAAAAGCGGGCGGGTGGTGCTGATCGATTTCGGCTCGGTGCGCGCTTTTGCGCCGGGCAAGACCGTCAGCCACACCCGGCTGGTCACGCCCGGGTACGCGCCACTGGAGCAGTACGGCACGGCGGCCAAATTCGGGGCCTACACCGACATCTACGCGCTGGGCGCCACCCTGCACCACGCCCTGACCGGCGTGATGCCGCCGCCCGCGACCGACCGCGCGCTCGGCACACCGCTGCCCCCGTTGCCCGCATCCACGCCCCCGGTGCTGCGCCGGGTTGTCGAAGCGGCAATGGCCGTCAAGGTCACTGACCGTCCCCAGAGCGCGGCGGAGCTGCTGGTCCTGTTGCGCGGAGGGGCGCCCCAGCCGGCACCAAAGCCGGCACCGACCCCAAAGCCCCAGCCGAAGCCTGTCCCCAAACCTCCGGCACCGCCCGCAGATCCACTGGCCGACTACCTGCGCGCCAGGCACCTCACCGAGCAGCAGCTCCGCGACCTGCTGTATGACGGCGACCTCTCGCCAGGCACGCTCCCGAACCCGGTGCGTCAGGCGCTGGTGGGGCGCCGCTGGCTGGACAGCGCCGGGGAGGTGCCCGGACCGCTGCGCCGCTGGGAGACGCCGACTCCCAAAGCGGCCCCAGCCCCTGTTCACCGCCCCGCCCTCGCGGCGCTGCGCTGGACGGGCGTCGTGCTGGGCATCTTGGGAGGCGTTGCCGCTGCACTTGTGGGTGAGGGCGGCCCCTCTATCGCTCTGCTGGGCGGCGTCCTCGGAGCGCTGGGCGGATATTTGCTCAGCAACCTGGTGTGGTGGACGCTGCCGGCGCTGCCGGCGGTCGCTGGCGTGTTTGCCTATCTCTACGGCGAAGATGCGGCGCTGCCCCCGGTCTACCTCGTCGGGCTGCCCTTATTGGCCGCGCTCATCTCGTTCGGTGTGCTGCGGGCCGTTCGCCGTCTCTGACTCTCTACTTTTCTAAAAGGAACCCTATGACCCTCACCTGCATCGTCTGCGGCACCATCAACCCTCACGGCACCACCTATTGCGATGGATGCGGCGTCGAGCTGAGCCCGACCGCCGCCCCGTCAGAACTTGCCGTCCCGTCAGAACCTGCACATTCTGCGGGCGAGGACACCACGGCGCCCGCCGCGCTGGAAGGTTCCGGGTGGGATAGGCCCACCGACACCAGCAGCGGCCCGGAGCAGCCAGCCCCGCTGGCCCCCAGTCTGACGCTCACCAAGCCGGCCCAGGACGACTCGCCCGCTTCAGACGCCGCGCCCACGCCCATCCCGGTGCCTGACGCCGCGTCCGCGCCGCTGCTGGAATTGCCCGTGCCCACCGGCACTGCACGGCTGGGTCTGAAGAAATTCGGCGCCCCCACGGGTGAATTCATTCCGTTGGCGGGGGAGCGGCTGGTGGTTGGGCGCTTTGATGCGTCGAGCGGCCCGGTCGACATCGACGTGTCGGGGATCACGGGGGCCGAGCACATCTCGCGCCGGCACGCCGAGCTGTCGCATGAAGGGGGTCGCTGGTTCGTGCGTGATCTGGGGTCGACCAATGGCGTCTACCTCAAGCGGGCGGGCCAGGGCAACTTCTCACCGCGCCTGCAAGAACCCACGCCTCTGGCCCACGGCGACGAGCTGGCCTTTGGCAACCTGATGCTCACCTTCCACCAGGACTGACCATGACTGAGTTCCCTGATCCCCCCGTGGCTGCGCCAGACACCGTTATTGACGGGATAGAGCTGGCGCCTGCCGAGCCGCCCCTCTCCGCTGAGCCCGCTCTTCCGGCCGCGCTGTCTTTGCCCGCCCTTGACATCCAGTTCGCAGACGCGGCCTGTGCTGAGCAGTCTCCGGGAGCCGTCTTAGACGATCTGGAAGAAGAGGTTTACGCCATCACCGTGCCCGACGCGAGTCCGCAGGAAGGCGACATGGTCGCCGGCGCCCGGCTGGGGCAGGACCTGGGACGCGGCTGGTTCGTGGCAGCCGACCCGGCGGGCGACGGGCCCGGTCTGCTCTATGTCCGCCCGGCGCCGGGCTGGGCGGACCTCGCACCGCACCGCCTGTTGCCCCGCTGGACCGCGCTTGATGGCGCCTACCTTGTGCCGGACACCGCTGGCGAGCCGGTCACGGGGCCGTTGCCGGCAGCCGAGGCGCTGCCGCTGTGGACAGAACTGGCCCGCCTGGTCTTCGCGCTGGAAAAGCAGGGCTACGCGCTGACCGACCTGGAGCCGGGCGGCCTGCTGCGGACCGCGGGGAGCGAGCTGCGGCTGCGCTTTCCACCGCGCGTCGCGCGCATCGGCGAGGAGATCGAGCCGCTGCTGCGCGAGGGCTACACGCCCCCCGAGGTGCAATCCGGCGGTCCCGCGCAGGCGGTCAGCGGGGTGTACCTGCTGGGCGCGGTGCTGTACTGCTGGCTGAGTGGTCAGCCGCTGCCTCCGGAGGGTGCCTCGGCGCTGACCCTGTCCGGCCTGCGCGCACCGGGGCTGCCGCAGCTGCTGCACCGGGCCCTGGCCCCGGCTGCCGAGCGGTTGACGCCCACCGCCCTCATGGACGCGCTGCGACAGCTGGGCCGGACCCCTGCCGCGAGCTACCGGGTCGCGGCGGCCACCACCGTGGGGTTGAACGTTGACCGGCCGCTCAATGAGGACGCTTTCGGCCATCACCTGCGCCAGATCGACGCCGAGGGCGCCCAGGTCACGTGTCTGCGTGCCTGCGTCGCCGACGGCATGGGCGGCATGGCCGCTGGCGAGGTTGCCAGCCGCGCTGCCGTGGAAGGCTTCCTGGCCTCGACGGCACCAGACATGGTCGGGTGGGTGTGGGAGGCCAACGCGGCGCTGCTGCAGGCCCTGAACGGGCAAGACGGCGGCTGCGCCTTCAGCGGGGTGCAGATCGAAGGGCAGTCGCTGCAACTCGGCCACGTCGGAGACACCCGCGCCTACCACGCCTCTGACGGTGAGGTGCGGCAGCTCACCCAGGACCACTCCTACGTCGCCGCGATGGTCGCCAACGGCATGATGACGCCGGAAGATGCGGCCAGCAGCCCGGAGCGCAACAAGGTCTTGCGGTCACTAGGCAGCGTGCGCCAACCGCAGGAGTACTACGTCCAGACGCTGGACGCGCCGTTGGCGCTGGTGCCGGGCGCCCGCGTGCTGCTCGTCAGCGACGGCGTGTGGGGGGAGGTGCCGGAGCAGGCCCTGCGCGACCTGCTGCTGACCGAGCCCGACACCCAGCAGGTGGTCGATGCCCTGATCGACCTGGCGCTGGATGCGGGCGCGCCCGACAACGCGACGGCCCTCCTGATCGAGCGGGTGCGCTGAGCCTATGGAAAAGACACCATGAACTGTCCGGCCTGCGGCAGCGTCACGCCGCCCGGCGCAGCGGCCTGCCCCACCTGCGGCAGTCCGCTGGGCAGCCAGACGCTGTCACCCGGCACGGTGCTGCAGGGCAAATACCGCCTGGACGGGGTGCTGGGGCAGGGGGGCTTCGGCATCACCTACGCGGCGGTGCAGCAGCAACTTGGTGTCCGGGTGGCCATCAAGGAGTTGTTCCCGGCCGGCACCCTGCGCCAGGGGATGACCGTGCGGCCCCCAGTCACGCTTAACCTCGCCGGGTGGGCGCAGGCCAAGCGGGATTTCACCGAGGAAGGCCGCGTCCTGGCCCGATTTGGCCACCCGGACATCGTGCGTGTTATGGACCTGTTCGAGGAGGCGGGCACGGCGTACCTGGTCATGGAGTTCCTGGAAGGACAGACGCTGGGCGGCCGCATCGAGCGCGGCGGCGCGCTGCCGGCCGGCGAGGTCGAGGCGGTTTCCCGCCGGGTGCTGGGGGCGCTGGGCCTCGTTCACGGCGCCGGACTGCTGCACCGCGATCTCAAGCCCGACAACATCCTGCTGGAGCAGGGCGGCCGCGTCGTGCTGATCGACTTCGGCTCGGCGCGGGGCTACGCACAGGGCCAGACGGTCAACCACACCCGGCTGGTCACGCCGGGGTACGCGCCGCTGGAGCAGTACGGCAGCGCAGCCCGCTTCGGACCCTACACCGACATCTACGCGCTGGGCGCCACCCTGTATCACGCCCTCACGGGGCAGGCCCCGCCTGCGGTCACGGACCGGATGCTGGGAACGCCGCTGCCGCCGCTGCCGCCAGGCACGCCGCCTGGCCTACGGCGCGCCATCGAGCGCAGCCTGGAGATCAAGGTCACGGACCGCCCCCAGACCACCGACGAGGTGCTCGCTCTTCTCGCAGCGCCGCCTGCACCAGAGCCAGTTCCCCGGTCCCCAGCGCCGCCGGCCCCTCAGCCGGCCTCCCCGTCCCCGGCGCCTCCCGCTCCGGCCCGCCGCCGCGCGGCGGCCTGGCCCTGGGTGCTCGCGGCTCTGCTCGCCGGCGGCGGCTACGCGGTGTTCGGCGGCGGGCTGGAGCGCTTTGCCAGAGAGGGCACGCCGGCCTTCACGCCTGCTGGAGCAGCGGCCGACACCGCAGCCCCGGCACAGGAGCACGCAGCGCCGACGTTGACCATCATGACGGTGGCCCTCAACCTGCACCTGCGGGCCTCGCCCGCGCAGGGCGCGACCTCACTCGCCGTGCTGCCCGGCGGTACCGTGCTGCAGGCCACCCGCGAGCAGGGCGGCTGGTACGAGGTCGAACACGCCGGGCAGACCGGCTGGGTCAGCGCGGGCTTTGCGCTGCCGCTGGTTGGAGAGGACGCCCTGGCCGAACTGCAGGCGGTGGCGGCCGCGGGCGGCGAGCTGCAACTGGAGCGCGGGGTGTACCTGCTGGACGCGCCCCTGACCCTGGAGGCCGAGACCAGCCTGGTTGGAGCCGGCCTCGACCAGACCTGGATCGCGTCGTCGGCAGGCGAGACCGTCGTCATCTCCCGTGAAACAGACGCACGCTTTCAGGCGCTGTCCATGCTGTGGACGGGGCGCTCGGCGGGCCGGGTGATGCTCGCTGAGGGCGGGCAGGTCACCCTGCGGCAGGTGCGCCTGAGTGGCGCGGTCCGCGACGCTGAGGCCAGGCTTTACGGCAGTGGCCTGTGGCTCTCACAAGGCGCCCGGGGCGATTTGGAAGGCAGTTATCTCACCGGCAACGGCTATGGGCTCTATCTCAGCGAGGACAGCGAGGTAAGTGCCGTTGGCACGGGGCTCAGCGACAACACGCTGGCAGGAGCGATCTTTCTGGACGACTCGGGCGGCCGGATCGCCGGCAGTTCGTTTGACCGCAACGGGGTGCACGGCGTGATGGTGATGGACCGCGCTGCGCCTACCCTGAGCGGCAACCAGGTGCGGGACAACCGCCAGCGCGGGATCACGGTGCACGGAACCGCCGCACCCACCCTGGAGGACAACACCGCCGAGGGCAACGGCTTCCAAGGCATCGGGGTGCAAGACGATGCCCGGCCCACGGTCACCGGCAATACGCTGCGCCGCAACAAGCAGAGCGGCCTGGCGTACTTCGGGCGTGGGGGAGGCGCCGCCAGCGAGAACGTGATGGAGAACAACCGCACGGGGGTGGCCCTGACCGAATTCGCCGCGCCTACCCTGAGCGGGAACAGCGTCCGGGGCAACGTGGACGCCGGCATCACCTTCGCCGACCACGCGGCGGGCACCGTGACCGAGAACGTCATCGAGGCCAATGCCCACCCGGGAGTCTCGGCCTGGGGCGACGCCCAGCCCACCTTGAGCGGCAATACCATCCGCAACAACAAACAGAGCGGCATTGTCCTTGCCGAGCGGGTCGGGGGGATGGTGTACGGCAACGAGGTAAGCGGCAATGCGCTCAACGGCATCGTGGTGACTGACGACGCGGCCCCCGAACTGCGGGAGAACGTCTTCATGGAGAACGGCAAGGCGGGCATCCTCTACAAGCGGGACGCGGCTGGACTGGCGGTGGCCAACACCTGCGCCGGCAATGGCAGCGACGTGATCGGCCTGGAGCTGACCGGGGCCGGCCCTGACCTGACGGCGGCCGGGTGCGGGCTATGAGGAACGACGTGGTTCCTGGCGGGAATATGTGCATAGAGGACTGGGAATGAAAGTGCCGGTGACGCTTCAGACCAGCCTGGTGGGCGGTCTCGGTGGGCTGCTGGGCGCGCTGCTGTCCGAGCGCCTGATGGGCTCCGCAGGTGGGGAGACGGCCCTACAGGCCATGCTCTCGACCGCGGCCTGGACGGCGCTAGTGATGCTGCCACTCACGCTGCTCCTTGTCGCGGCCGAGAATGTGCTGGGCCTAAGGGGGCGCTGGTGGCGTGACCTGGGGCGTGTGTGGCTCCCAGCACTGCTGCTCGGGGCACTGTCCGGGGCCCTGGCGCAGCTGTTCTATGGGCTGGCCTTAAACATGAGTGACGTGTCGCCGCGGCTGGTTCGTGGGCTGGGTTGGGGGCTGATGGGTGCCGGGGTGGGCCTGGTGCTGGGCCTGGCTGATCGGTCCTGGAAGAAAGCCGGTCGCGGGTTGCTGGGCGGCGTGGTGGGCGGCACCGTGGGTGGACTGGTCTTTGACAACTTCGCGGGCCTCACGCTAGGCGCGGATGACACTGGGGCCCTTGCACGCCTGGTGGGCCTCACGGTGCTGGGCGCGGCGATCGGATTCACCCTGCAGCTGAGCCAGGAGCTGTTCAAGAGCGCCTGGCTGCTGGGCACCACCACCGGCCCCTATGAGGGCAAGCAGTACGTGCTGGGTAAGGACACCGTGACAGTGGGCCGCTCGGACGGGCAGGACATCTCGCTGTACCACGACCGCGACGTGCCCCTGAAGGCTGGGCAGCTGGTGCGCCGGGGCAACGCGTGGGCCTGGGAAGGTGAGACCGTCGAGATCAACGGGCAGCGGGTCAGCCAGGGACTGGTCCGTGGGGGCGACCGCCTGCGCCTGGGCAACAACGAGTTCATCTTTCAGGAGAAAGGCCAGGTGCAGGGCAAGGCGGCACAGGAGCTGAGCGAGCGTCTGCTGCTTCACGGCGATACCCAGGTGATTGCGCTGCCTGTGCCGCTGAGCCGGGTGACGCTGGGCAGTCATGGGCCTCAGGCCGTGCAGGGGCCAGGCGTGCTGCCGCGCCACGCTGAGCTGCAGGTGCAGAATGGAGAACTGATACTCAGGGCGCTGGGGCCGACCTCGGTTAACGAAGAACCCGTCACGACTGGTCAGCGTAAAGCGGTCCGGGCGGGGGACCTGCTGCAATTCGGCGGCGTGTCTCTGGCGCTGCTGCGGGCCAAAGACTAGGCATGAGAGGCATTCGGTAAGGAGGGCCGGACAGCTGTCCTCGACGGGCATCAGGCCCATTTGTCCCCCACATAGACGGCGAGCAGGCCCTGCGTCGATGGTGATTCGACCTGAAGATCTTTGGGGCACTGGGTTGACACTGGGCTCGTGGACCACCTGATCGCCTGTTGGCCGGCGCAGGTGCCAGGGCGGAGTTCTTTAATGTGGACGGGCATAGAACGCGTCTGGGCAACGTGCAACTGTTCCGGGCACAAGCGTCACTGAGCGTCTGTCAAATTCGTGCAGGTGGAGGGCAGGCCCAGCGCAACTGCACGAGAAGAGGGCGGCCTGCGCCGCCCCCAATTTTTGCTGCTGTGCTCAGACGGCCTTTTGGGGCTGTTAGAGTGCGTTGATGACGTCGTCGAGACGCTGGAAACTCGGGTCAACGGTGCGGGCCGCGGCGAGAAGCTGGGCTTCTGCGCGCGACGTGGACCGGCCCTCAACCACCGGCCACATGGCGGCGTGGAGCGCAGGGCTGTCGGGCGAGGGGCTGAGCGGCGCAGCCTCGAAGCGTTGCCGGCCGAGCACGGCGCGAACGTACGCCCACAGTGCGGCCCGCTGGTGAACGTCACGTATGACCCGGGCCGGGCAGATGTCGTCGACAGGCAGCAGGCCCATCTGCCCCCCCACATTGACGGCGAGCAGGCTGTCGTAAAGGTGCTGGCGGACGGGAGCGGCCTGGGCGCGGCCGTGGCAGCCAGCGAGCAGGTAATCCCGCAAGAACCAATCGAATTCGCCACGGGGATGCCACAGTGTCATGACGGCGAGCTGCAACGCCCGCACGGGCGCCCCTCCCCCACCGTAGCGCGCAGCCATCTCGAGGCGGGCCCGTTCGACCGGGTCGGACTCACGGGCGATGTCCAGGCGCGTCCCCGAAAAACCTTCAAGAATCTCAACGTCGGCCAGCCGGCAACCAGCGCCATTCAGCGCGGCCTGAAGAGTCAGCACCACAGTGCCATCTGCCTCGAACAGTACGAGCTCAATCATGTCCTGGATTGCTGGCGAATCGACGTCCGGGTTAAGCGTATTTATGTTGTGCAAAGAAGCCTCCGTGTGCCCGGGCCTGATTGATCCGGCACCCACAGAGAATTTCAGGTCTCCCAGAATCCTTTACTACCGGCACACCGGGATTTACAAAACAGCCTCGATGGTGTAAGAGGGTCCTGACGGCATCCTGGTTCGTGGCACATAACTCTGTGCTGGACGTCGGCCAGAGCGGACAGGGCGCTGAGCGCGCGGCGTCCGGTGCGGGTCAGATGCTGTTGGGACAAGGGCATGGGCTGCTGAGCAGGCCAACGCTGCTTTTCCGGCTGCACGACAAGAACTGCTGAATGATCTGGCAGGCGTGAAAAAGCGGGGGCAGGCCGAGCCGGCCGGCAGTAAAGAGCCCCACAACGCTTGGACTGAAGTTCTGTCGGTCACTGGGGCGCAGGTTCACCTGGGCAGGGCACCAATTTGCGGCAAATTCGCACGGGCTGGCCCGGCATACTCTCTGCATGACTCAAGCGACACGCCGGGGGATCATCACGTACCCGCTGGCCGAAGCCCGCCGGTATCCCTCGGGCAAGGTTCCAGCCGCACATCAAGAAGAGGCGCTGCTGCGCCTGCGGCGCTGGTTCGCCCAGCCGGCAACACATAAGGGCGGCATTCTGGTGCTCCCCACCGGCGGCGGCAAGACCTTTACCGCCACCCGCTTCCTGACCGAGGGGCCGCTCAGTAAAGGTCACAAGGTGCTGTGGCTGGCCCACACCCACCACCTGCTCGACCAGGCCTTTGCCGGCTTTGGGCGGGACGCCGAGGGGCGGTACGAGGTGGGCCATATCGGCGGGGACCGCGACCGCCTGACGCTGCGCACCGTCTCTGGCACCCTGGGCCACGGCAAGGTGGCCGAGATCCGGGCGAGCGACGACGTCGTCATCATCACGCTGCAAACCCTGGCGCGGGCCCTGACTGCCGGCGCCCACCAGGGGCTGGCCGACTTCCTGGCCCAGGCTGGCTCGACCGGCCTCACCGTGGTCTTTGACGAGTGCCACCACGCGCCGGCCCCGAGTTTCCGCCGGCTGATCGAGGGTCTGCGGGAGCGGGTGCCTGCCCTGGTGTTGCTGGGCCTCACCGCAACGCCGACCTACACGGACCAGCGGCGTCAGGGCTACCTGCAAAAACTTTTCCCGCAGACGATTCTCCACCAGGTGGGGACCCAGGAACTGATGCTGGCCGGCATCCTGGCCCGGCCGATCGTGGAAGAACCGGTCACCCATATTCAACCGGAGTTCAGCGAGGCCGATTACCGGACGTGGCAGGGCAGTTACCGGGACCTGCCCGAGCGGGTCATCGCCCACCTCGCCCAGCACCGAGAACGCAACGCCATGATTGCCGACACCTACGCCCAGAACCGTGAAAAGTACGGCCAGACCATCATTTTTGCAGACCGCTGGTATCAATGTACGGCGCTGGTCGAGCTGCTGCGGGAAAGGGGCGTGCGGGCCGACGCGATCTTCACGCATCAGGAGGCAGATCCTGGCTCGGTGGAGGCCCGCAACGCCCGCAGCGCCACCAACAACGCGCTGGTGCTCAACCAGTTCAAGCGGGGCGAGCTTGATGTGCTGGTCAATATCCGCATGCTCACCGAGGGCACCGATGTTCCCAACGTCAAGTCGGTCTTCCTGACCCGGCAGACGACCAGCCGCATTCTGATCACCCAGATGATTGGCCGGGCGCTGCGCGGGCCCCGCTTCGGCGGCACCGAGGAGGCCTACATCGTTGCCTTCATCGACGACTGGAAGCAGCACATCAACTGGGCGCGGTGGGACGATCTGCTGGGCCTGCCTGTCGATGACGGTGAAGGCACGGCGGCCAGGGAACGTCTGCCGGTAGAACTGGTGAGCGCCGAGCTGGTGGCCCACCTGGCCCGCGAACTGGATCCCGGACAGCTCGCGGGCATCCCCTTCCTGACGCTGCTTCCCGTCGGCTGGTACGCGGTGAGCTATGACGCGGCGGTGCTGCCCCAGGAGGGTGCCGATGACGGGGACGACATCGAAACCGTGCGCCAGCTGATCCCGGTCTACAGCCCTGACCAGGAGGCGTACCAGCGCCTGTTCGCAGAGCTGGATCAGGTCCGCCTGACTGACTTCGGGGACGTGGAACTCAGTGAGGCGGCCCGCCAGAACATCCGGGGCTGGGTGTCGCACTTTTTCAAAGCAGGCGAGCGGCTGACCCAGCTGCACGACGACGTCCTGTCGGTGGTGCGCCACCGCGCCCGCAACGGGACGTGGCCGACATTCACGCCCTTCGAGGCCCGCCAGGAACATGATCTGGACGCGCTGGCCCAGCGTCTGGCCTTCGAGCAGCAACTGCCGCGCAAGCAGGAAGACCAGGCCCTGCGGACCGAGTTCGGCAGCGGTGAGCGGCTCTGGCAGAACCTCTACCGCAGCTTTGATCAGTTCAAGCGGCAGTACAACGCCAGCGTCGACCGCCTGCTGTACCTCGAGCACCATCCCGAAGCGGCACCTGCGCTGGGGGCAGTCGAGGAGACCTTCACGCCCGAAGAGGTTCCCACTGCAATGAAAAAGGCCGTCAAGCGCAGGGACCGCAAATGTCTGTGCTGTGGCCGCACCACCTTCTTGCAGGTGGACCATATCCGGCCCCGCTACCTGGGCGGTGACCACAGCGAGGACAACCTGCAGCTGTTGTGCAAAGTCTGCAATGCCCTCAAGGGCACCCGGGAAATCAACTTTCGGGCCGACGTGACGCCGCTAACTTCCGCTGAAGCTGTGCGCGCCAATGCCGACTGGATCTTCCGCCGCACGGGGTCGCGGGCCAGTGACGAACCTGTGACCCTGCTGGAGCGCATGACCAACATGGCCTATCAGTGTCAGGCCTGCGGCGGAATCAGGAGACTGCCCCCGTCGGACGCCCGCCCCTACGGCTGCTTTGAGGTTCGGGTGAAGGAGGGGAATGATCCCGCCTGGGTGCAGCCCATCCTGGATCAGGCCTTAGCTCTCTGGAAAAGGGACGTGCCCGGCTTCGAGCGCCTCTACGCGGGCGAGGTTCTCGCCGTAGCCCCCTGAGCCCGCCAGGTGTTCCAGGGCCCACTCCAACGCCTGACGCTTGGAGGGAGCGTCATGAACAAGCCTGGCCCCAGAGGGGCTCCGGCTGAGCAATACCACGCACCAGCGTTCGTTCCTGGGGGAGCCTGTCCGCCGGATGATGATGTCCTGGAAATCCTCGGAACCCGGTGCCTTCTTCTTATTCTTCATGGTCACGCTTCATCCTAATGCCGTGAACAGGACGTGCCGAGGAGAGCCTGTGCTGTTGGCCTCGGCCATGCTGATGAGGGCGCCGTCAGAGGGGATTGGCTCCAACCGGCGCTGCGCCGCCTCAGCTGAAACAGCAGGGACTGGCGCAGCATCAGGCTCCGGAATTTAAGCGCCATCACCAGGATCGTCACCATCGCCCCGGTTGCCCGACGGCACCTCTCAGAAAGTCTCCTCTAGCCGATCAAATCGATTCCATTTGGAACGCGATCTGTTGCAGCCCGACCCGTCACCAACCCGTCACCATTCCGTCACCAAAATCCTCAGAAAGACAGCTCATTGAGGAAAAATTGGGGTCGGGCCAAAAAATGAATCCCGTCCAGAACGGTATAGATTTGCCCTCTGGGACAGCATTTTCAATTTGCAAGCGGAGGGTCTGGGGTTCGAATCCCCAAGCCTCCACCAGAAAGAACCGCGTCTCGTACGCGGTTTTTCCTTTTATGCCGAACGAATTGATTGCGTTTCCTGTCGAAAAACCGCAAAGTGACCGCAATATCCATCTTTGACTTCAGATCCCTCGACCCAGCCCCACTGCGTACAGTTTTGACGGGCCAGACCCTTCAACGGTGCAGGCGTGGTCGGGGAGGTTCCGCGTGGGGCGTTGAGCACCTAGCAAACATAGACTGATGGGGGTTGTAAAGGCGCTGGCCTGCCAATCTCCAGAGCTTCTACCTGATCGACCCGCCGGTCAGCATTGTGGGCATGGGAGGCACCCTCAACAGTGGTCCGATTGACCTCCAGTCTCGCTCCGAGAATCTGGTCTCCAGAGACCCTGGTGTATGTTGCGGCGAATGTCGACTTTGCAGGGACAGAGGCAGCAAAACACTCTCTGAGACAGCAAAAACTCCTGTCCCCAGACCAGTTTCACTGCTGCCAGCCCACTCCAGAAAACGTCTGAGAGCAGTGCCCCCGGCGAGGGAGCGGGGGCCACCGCCCGGCTGCCGCTGGGGGCCAGCCTGCCCGCCCGCGATCTGCCCGAGGCTCGCACCGCCCTGCCCACATTCCTCCAGCCCCAGGACGTGACCCCATGACGCCCATCACCGTCGCCATCGTGGACGATCAGCCGCTGATGCGCTTTGGCCTGCGCGCCCTTTTCGACAGTAGACCTCTTGCGAAAGTCACGGCTTGGCGCACATGACGTTATAGAGCGCTGAAATCAGTTGGAGGCGCAGGTGAAACCGTCGGCGACGGTGACGGTAGACCTCCTTCAAGCACCGGAAGATCTTGAGGGACTGGATGACATGTTCGATGGGAAGCCGGGTGCGGGCCAGGTCACGATTCTGGGCACGTTGATCCGGCGTCAGGGGCTTCTTTTTCGTGGCTTTGTGGGGGGTGCGGGAACACGCGTGTTCCCGCCAGACACCCTGTTAGCCGGCATCCGCCAGCAGTTCCGTCTCCGGATGGAGGCGCGTCTTGGACCTGCGGAAGAGGGTGAGATCGTGCGCCCACCCCCTGCCCCGTGGCGGTACACATGATGGCGCGACTCACCGGGTGAACCAGCAGCTGAGCTTTCATGGTGTGGCGCTTTTTCTTCCCACTATACCAGCGTTTCTGGTTTTTTTGGGCCGTTCGCAAGGGATTTCGCTGACGTCGACGAGAACGGCGGTCCACACTGTGGTGTCCGCATGCAGGGCTCTGCGCCCCGGAAGCGAAAAGCGACCGCTGGCCAAGAGCGCATCCTCGACCCGTACGACAGCGCGGTGCGCTGTCGCCTCGTGGATGCCCCAGTCCTGACCCAGATGGCAAAACGTCCGGTACTCGCGCCAGAACTCGAGTGTGAGCATCAGTTGCTCTTCCAGGCGCAAGGCTGGAGGGCGGCCTGCACGGGTCTTTCGCCTGTGCCAGTCGTGCAGCGCCTCAAGCATGTCGGCGAACACCTCTGGACAGACGCCTGTACGACGTCGAAAACCGCTGGGGTTCAGCGTGATGGTCTGCTCGTAGCGGGGGTGAAACATGTCGGTCACCTTACCGAACCGACTTTCCCAAGAGGTCTGATTCTGCTGGCGAATTCAGGCGGCCCGCAGTTGGGTGAAGCGCGAGACTCTCGTTCCTTCGGGGCGATCACCATCCAACCAGACACAGAGACGAATCACATTGATCGCCAGGGCAGTCAACACATGCTGTAGACGCGCTTTTTGCAGTCCTCGGTACCGACATTTCCTCAACCCAAAGGCTCGAACCCCCTGTGAAAGGGTGCCCTCAATGCCTGCGCGCCGCTGATAGCGGCGCTGCGCCTCTGGATCAATCATGGCGTCTCGGGCCGCATGCAGCGCTTCTTGCTGGGCCTGGGGCTGGAACGTCAACGATTTGGGGCGCGTTGCGGATGTCACGCACTGTGTCCGAACCGGACACTCCTGACACGTTTTTGCAGAAAACGTCGTGATGATGATGGGTCGCCCAGATTTACGCTTTGTTGCCTGCCAGCGCTCACTCTCTTTACCCTGCGGGCAGGTGGCCTTCAGTCTGTCCCAGTCGATCTGGAAATCTCGCAACGTGAACGCCCCAGCTGTTCGGTAAGCTTGAGACGTATTGGGCCGGACAGGTCCAATGATTTCCGTACCATGCTGCTCCTTGGCCCGCACAATCAGCTCTGCAGCGTTGTAGCCCGCATCGACCCAGTGTTCTGTCGGCTGGAGATCACGGCGAAATAAGTCGGTCTGAATTTGCTGTCCCAGTGGGGCATCCTGCACTTCTGCTGTCGTGGTCGTGACCTGGGTGATGAGATGAGGCAGGCC
The DNA here is from genome assembly GCF_006335125.1 of Deinococcus radiopugnans ATCC 19172. Lineage (NCBI taxonomy): Bacteria > Thermotogati > Deinococcota > Deinococci > Deinococcales > Deinococcaceae > Deinococcus > Deinococcus radiopugnans. The sequence goes on along the minus strand of NZ_VDMO01000005.1, from coordinate 139,457 downwards.
GTCATCGCAGGTTTCAGAGACATGAACCTTGTAGCCGTGCCATTCTCGCCCCCGTTTCGTGCTGTAGCGAGCTTCAGGATCGTAAGGTGATTCCACCTGCATCTCTCGGTCCTTGACCAACTCGCTGCGGAGACGGAAACGAATCACGCTATTCAGACCAGTAAATTGACGTTGCCAGCAGCGTTCCAGGGTCAGCACCTCGCTGAGGTGCTGACTGCCTTGCGGCGCATCGTCGCGGGCGATCAGGGCCAACAACGTTTGCCCGTCTTTGCCGATCTGATCAGCGTAAACCTGCTTGCCCCGTTCACTCTTCGGAAATCGGTAGTTCTCCATGCGGTGTCCGTAGCGGTCATACCACTCCGGGTCAGCCACCTCACGCAGCCAATCTGGCGCAAAAGTCGCCAGGGCATTCAGAGCTGCCCGAAGACACTCTGTGACCAGTTCCAGACGATTCATGACACGGATGGCAGCCAGGACATGCGTCGAGTCGGTGCGCTGCTTGCCGTGTCGTTGCAGCAGGCCCCGCTCAACGCACAAGGACAACAACTGATCCAGCCAGCTCAACGGTTCGGGCGTTGTGAGGAGACGGGTTCGGAATTCACAGAGCACACTCGCATCCAGACCAGGATCATCCAGTTCCAATGACAGGGCATATTTCCAGGCCAGGTGACCCCGTACAGCATCCGCCGCCTGACGGTCAGTCAGGTTTTCGGCGTACTGCATGACGCTGATCAGCATCAATCGCCATGGGGCAGCCGCAGGCTGCCCGCGTCGGGGATAGAGATAGGCGAAATCCTGGTCGGTGAGGAAGACGCCGAGTTCATCGCGCAGGCGGAGAAAAGGCGCACCTTTGGGAAACGCAGCGCGGGCAATGCGGGCAGTATCAGCCGGAACCTCTGGGATCGCGGTAGGACGCAGCATTTCTCATTGTGCGCGCCATCCTGGGAATTCGCCAGCAGAATCAGGTCTAGTGAGGAAGGACGCCGTCACGTTGCTGGCGAGGCGGGTAATGGGCTGTAGGACGTGCGCCTCGCCCAGACCCTGGCTCCACAGGTGATCCTGATGGACGTGCAGAGGCCCAAGCTGGACGGCGTGCAGGCCACTGCGCGTATCCGGGAAATGGGGCTGGCCTCGCAGGTGCCGATCCTGACCACCTTCGACACCGAGGACTACGTGCTGGACGGCATCCGCGCCAGAGCCAGCGGCTACCTGCTCAAGAACGTACGCCTGCAAGAACTGTTCGATGCGGTGCGGCGGGTGGCTGCCGGAGAAATCTTCATCAGCACAGCGTGGCCGGCAAGTACCTGCAACTGCGGCAGGCAGAGATGGGCGTGTGGGGGCTGGGGCAGGCGCTGGAGACGGGCTGGATGCCCTCCACCCAGCCCCGCCTCACCTCGCCGCCACGCCTTCAGGCGGTGCTGGGAACAGGCGCGTTCCCCCGGCCGACTGAGGCGTGGGCCGCAGCCCACCCAGCGCGTAGACCGCCGCCGCGGCCAGCCAGACCACCAGCACCAGCCACCACATCAGCGCCGGGTGGTGGCCCACCCCCAGCAGCACGAACATGCCGTCGAAGGCCGCGTGGAACAGCGCCGCCACCGGCACGCTGCCACGCGAGCGCAGGTGCAGGGCGGTCAACAGCACGCTGGTGGGCAGAATCAGCAGGCCAAAGGCAGCGGGCGAGTACAGCGCCTGCGCCTCGCCGGGAATGAAGAACAGCGGCAGGTGCCACAGCCCCCACACCCCGCCCAGCAGCAGGCCCGCCGCCAGCGGGGACATGCGCCGCAGCAACCGGGGCAGCGCGAACCCGCGCCAGCCACTTTCCTCGGTCAGCAGCATGAACATCGTCTCGTTCAGGAGAAAGGCGGGCAGGGCCGCCAGCGTCAGCCCGGTGCCGACGGGCACGTTGCCGCCGCCCAGTCGGAACAGCCCCAGCGCCAGCCCCCCCACCGGTATCAGGCCCAGCAGGGCCAGCGCGTACCACCGCGGGCTGACCCGCCAGCGGCCCAGGCGGGCAAGCCAAGCCAGCACCGCCACCCGTCCGCCGGTGAGGGCCGCCGTGAGCAGCGCCGCCGTGGGCAAGGCCGTGAAGGCCAGAAGCTGCGGCAGATGCAGCGTCGTCCAGCCGCGCGTCTCGGCAATTCGGAAGCCCCAGACCGTCCACGACAGCGCAAAGGTCAGGCCGAAGAACAGCGGCAGGGCCAGCGCCTCGCGGGAACGGGGCCACGACACGGCAGGGGCGGTCATTGGACGCCCTCCGGCTGCGGCGCGGCCAGGTTCGCCCGCACCGCGCCCTGAACCATCCCGGCCCGCAGGGCGACCAGTCCCACCCGCGTCACGATCATCGCCAGCGCCATCAGCACGAAGGCCGCGCGCCAGGCGTCCGCGCCCGTGATCTGGTGCTGCATGCTGAACTGCGCCACCCCGCGCCCGAAGTCGGCATTGTGCGTGGCGAGTTCGGCAAACGCCACCCGCAGCGCGATGGCGGCCAGCCACACCGCCGCGTAGGGCGCGCCCGACGACAGCATCACCCGGCCCCCCTGCCACGACACCCGCGAGACGCCCGCCGCCAGCACCCCGAACACCACGCCTGCGCCGACGCCTGCCAGCTCCAGGCCCACATCCGGCCCGCTGACGGGCAGGCCCCGCAGGAATACCAGGCCCACGCCCACCACGATCAGCAGGGGCCGCAGATACGTCATGAAAGTGATTGGGCGCGTGCCCAGGGCGGTCAATACCATCAGGGCCAGAATGCTCAGGTTCACGATCCAGTCCGTCGTCGTCATCTTTATTCCTCCTGTGCCGGCCAATGTCCCGGTGGCCCCAGCGTGCCGCCAGAGGCCCCTGCCCCGCGCCCGCCTTCGGGAGCAGTGCCTCTGGCCCTTTCGGGCCACTGCGACTGACCCCGACGGCACGCGCACTGCTGCGGCACGCCCGACACGCCGCATCGCCACAGGACCAGTTCAGGTGGACGCATCAGGGAGACTCTTCTGGCCCGTCTGGCCACCCTGACTCTCGCTGTGCCAGCCCTCCCGAAGCGCCCTTCAGGCCGCGCTCCACCTCAGCACAGAGCAGCTTCGGGGTGGAGTCACTGACCATCAGCGCCTCCTCGGCAGCCCAGCGCAGTGTGACCCGCACCCCCGCAGCACTCGGAGCTACCGCTGAAACTCCCGCAGCTGTTGCAGAGTGATCAAGTCAGCGTCCTGCACAGTGCAGACGGGCGCCGGAGTTCTCTGATAGAGCCCAGACAGCAGCATAAACCCTCTTTCGAGGCCACTTCCGGCTGCGCTGGGCGGCACTCGATTGTCGTGAATTCAGACTCTATCCATCGGCCCCGGCACAGGAGATCAGCCCAAGCAAAAAGCCCACGCAGACGCATGGGCTTGTGCTCCTGGTGGTGCCGATGGGGGGACTCGAACCCCCACGGTTTCCCGCTCGATTTTGAGACGGCAGCCGAACGTCCAACCACATCCCCCAGCGTCTCAGAACGTCCAATTATCCGGCTTTCTCATCCGCCCCCGTCCCCAGAAATTCGCCCACATTTTTTCCTGTTGCCGGATGGATTGCCGTACGTTCGGCCACCTCCAGCAGGCTGTCCAAGCTCTGCGCCGAGCGGCGGCGCTGGCTGTCCAGGATATGGGAATAGATGCGCAACGTGATACTCGCGTCCGCGTGCCCCAACCGCTCGGCCAGCATCCGCACGTCCATGCCCGAAGCAATCGCCAACGTGGCGTAGGTGTGCCGGATGTCATGAAAGCGGATCTGCTTGACGCCGCAACCGTCCCGCAACGCCCGCCAGTAATGGTCAATGCGCCACGGCATCAGTGGGCGGCCTTCTTTATCCCCGAACATCAGGTCATGCTCAGCCCAGCTCTCCCCTGCCGCCTCACGCTCGGCCAGATACGCTGCGCGGCGCACCTCCAGCCAGCCCAGCGTCGGAGCGTCCAGCATCAGGTCCCGCACGCCTGCGTTCGTCTTCGGCGTCTCGATCTTCGGCTCATAGGCCACCCGCACCACGGTTTGACGCACGCTGAGGGTCTGCCGGTTCAGGTCCGCCCAGCGCAGGCCCAGCAACTCGGACTTGCGCATTCCAGTGGCCAGCGCCAGGCGGAAGAACGGCTCCAGGCGGTGGCCGTCAATCGCGGTCAGGAAGGTGCGCACCTCGTGCGGCTGCCAGAACAGCATCTCCTGCCGGGTAGACTTCGGCGGACGGGTGTTGCGGGCCACGTTGCGCGGCAGCACGTCCAGGCTGACGGCGTAGTTGAGCATCATGCTGATCAGCGTGCGGGCATACTGGGAGGTCCGCACGCCCTTCTCGCGCGCCAGATCGTTGATCATCCCGGCCACGTCGCGGGCCGTCAGTTTGTCCAGGCGAATGTTGCCCAGGGCAGGCAGGACATAGAGGTTCAGGTTCATGCGGTAGCTCTGGAGGGTTCCGGCCTTGACCCGCCCGGCGGCGTTCTCCAGGTATTCCTCGGCCCACTGCGCGACGGTGGTCCGGTCTGGTGAGCGCAGCGTCCCCTCGGCCTGAGCCTTTTTCAGGACATTCAGCTTGGCCTGGGCTTCTTTCTGGGTCTTGCCGTACACGCTGCGGCGCTTGAGCTTGCCGGTGCCGGGGTGACGCGACAAGGTGATGGTGGCTTCCCAGAGGTTGCGGTCCGCACGGAAATGCAGGGTCCCCTCGCCATTGGCGCGCTTCTTAGGCATGTCTGTCAACCCAAGGAAAGGCCGCCCCGACGAGGCCAGGGCGACAGAAAAGAGAGCCGTTCAGGTGTGTTTGAGTGTTTTGGTCGTCGCGTTTTCTTTCATTACGGCTCGCGCGATGGCTTGCGCCGCTTCGCGCATGCCCTGCGTCACTGGAGCGTTGTCCCGCTTTGGATCGATGGTGTAACGGCCAGTTGAGGCGCTGCGAACGACCGTCTGCTGTGCGGTCTTGCTCTTCATGGATGCCTCCGATGCCCAGATCTGCCGGGCGATTGCTAGAGCTACCCTCAGTGTAGGGGTGCCGTATGACTTTGGCCTTAATCCAGCTTACGGTCACTGGCGGACCTCCTTGAACAGCCGTGGATCATTCAGGCACAGCGAAAGAGACGAAAGAATCGGGCGGCAGTACCCCGCCGCACCCTTCACCCGATCAATCGAGCCAAAAGTGCTGATCTGCGGGCTATCGATATTGACGAGTGCCACCACCTGGCCCTGGCTGCCCAGTACGGGAATGTTGACTACCGAGAGATACCCGCGCTCTCCACTGTTGCCGTATTGTTGAACATCTTCGGTGTAGACGATCTGTTTGGTCTGGAAGGCCTCGGCAGCGCCCCATGCCTCGTCTCCAACCTCAATGGCCCTGGGGATGTTGTTACTGCGCCCGCCGCCACCCGGTTCAATCTTGACCAGCCACAGCTGATTACAGTCCGCACTCGGCACCATAAGATTGGCTGTGAAGCTTTCCGGGGCGTCCTCATAAAAAGCTTCAAATACAGCAATGACGGCCCTGAGATATGAATCGATGGCGTCTGTATTCCCACGCTCGTCGAGGTTGAAGTGCATTCCTTCCCGAAGCTGCCGGTTGGCATTTTCCATGCCGTCCTCGTGGTGTCGAGAGACTTCTTTCCAGTAACCAAAGACCTTCAGGCTGGCACTGGTTGCGATCTCCAGCGCGGCTTCTTCATCACCAGCGCGGGCAGCAGCAAGCTCCTCTTCCAACCTCTTTTTCTGAGCCTTCTCACGGAGCTCCAGCCCGTCCTTGAGCAATTTCGTAAATCCGGCGAAAACGGCAATGAACAGCCCTAGACCGATGATCCAAGGAGTCTGAGTCGGGATCTTGAAAAGTGCCGCTCCCAGCGAAACCAGGACGAGTATCACCGGAGGCAAAAAGTTGCCTATAGAAATAATGTTCGACGTGAACCGACGCCGCCTTGGACCCTGCTGAGTCATGGACAAAAAGCCGTCCCACCATCCTTGGGGCGACTCTTCAGGAGCGGCGTCGGCCATCAGTCCCAGCTCCGGTACTTTGTCGGCGTCCAGTGCCGTCCATCTGCACTGAAGGCGTACACGCGGCCCAAGTTGCGGACGCTGCGGTCCAGGTGCACAGGCGGGTACGCGGCGTTGTCGCTAAACATCGCGGGCCGCCCCTGCCACAGCGCCAGCCGCTTGACCACCATGGATCCGTCCGAGAGCCGGAAGGCATACACCTGGCCCCGGTCCGTCAACACGTCCCGGGCGTCCACCAAGACAAAGTCTTCCGCGCGAATTCCCCCACCGCCCTTCAGCGTCATGCTGTCCCCATCCACCTGAAAGACGAACATGCCGAACCGGCGGAACGGGGCCGGAATCGGAAGGTGCTGGCGGCGACGAAACGGATCAGGATCGGCTGGACTTCCCGCGCTGATGAAACCCAGCACAGCAGCTTTGTGCGGGACAGAACGACGAGGTAAAAAATAAGACTGGAACACAGAGAAGCTCCTTAATTCAGATCGGGGGAATAGTCGGTGGTCACGGCCATGACCTGCCCGATCACTTGGGCTTCGCTGGCCGGAATGTCTTCATGTTCCCGGTTCTCGGCGCGAAACACGGCGCCCAGCCGGGTGGTGGTGTACAGACGCAAGTGGACCCCCTCATGGTCCGTGATGACGTAGACCAAACCCTCGGCAGGCGTGGTCAGGTCCAGATCCAGATGCAGGTACGAGCCTGGGCGAACGCTGGCCCGGGAGGTGCCCTGCATCTCATCGGTGTCCGCCCGCAGCAGCAGCGGACGGGACACGCCTGGGGTAACAGCTACGTGATCGATCGCAGCGCCAGGATTGTCAGGCGAGAGGGCGGCACTGAGCGGGTAGACGTCCGCGCTGCCCTCACCCACCAAGGTGACCTCAGCAATCCCCAGGTCGACGCCCGTGGCCCGCTGCATCTCGCCAAGGGACCAGGACAGGGCGCGGGCGAGGGCGACAACTTTCCCAAAGCCCGCGTTGTTCAAATCAACTTTCCCACGCTCAACATCACTTACCCATGCTTGTGTGACGGAATCTCCGGTATCGGCGACGATATCCTCTTGCCCCTTCCCAAGCTCCAACCGGCGCATTTTCAGCTTCAGCGCCCATGCGGGCGGAGCTGTCCTAGTCGGCTTGTTCTTGGGAGTAACCATAGGCATAAGTCCGTACATGTTGGCCGTACTACGCACAATGTACGGATTGAGTTCCGCAAATCCTAAAAATAGGTCCGGGTAGACCAGGCAGACCCGCGTGTGTACATTGACAATGTACGGATGAGCTTATATTATTGAGATATGCGAATGAGCGAAATCAGGCGGCTGCGGGAGGAACGGAACTTGTCGCGCGATGAGCTAGCCGCCAAATCCGGTATTTCGTCGCTGACTATCCGTTCCCACGAATTGGGAACAGTCAATGGGACCGAGACTAAGACGGCCCAAGCAATTGCCGAAGCCCTTGCCGTTGAGGTTCAAGCTCTTTTTTTTCCTGCTGGTATAAATACATCCATAAAACAGGAAACATCCATATGACCCCCGCCCCCAGCCTCGCCCTCTCCGATCTGCTGGCGCTGACGCCCGCGCAGGCCGGGCAACTGCTGGGCATCAGCCGCAGCAAGGTCTACGCACTGATCGGTGACGGTCTGCTGCTCGCCTTCCCGATCTTCCCCGGAGGCCCCATCCGGGTGGCCCGCACGGACCTGGACGCCTACGTGGCCGCCCGCCAGCGCGAGGGCCAGCAGGCCCTGACCACGCACCTCACCCTGACCCAACCCGCGCATCTGGCGCGTGAACGGCAGCGCGGCCAGTCGGCCCGCTGAGACAGCAGCCCTCCGCAAAACGCGCGGGCTGAACCACACCTTCTAGACCTGACTGACTCCATCCAAGGCCTGAGAAACCGAGGAGTCAGAACAGGAATCCCGATTGCAGGGGGAATCCTATGTACCGTACACCCGCCAGCACACCCGATGTGAGATTTCCAACACTTGTACCGGGTCCACTCATCAACGTTCTCGCCCTTATGGGCGTCCGGCAGTCCAGCCATCTGGCTGGCTGACCAAAAAACATGGCACGCGCCTCTCAGCTCGCGTGCCACCTACAAAAGGAGATTCCTGCCATGAGCATACACCACCCCACGTCCACCCTGGTAGACACCCGTGCCCAACAGGCGGCCCGATTCGCCTTCAACGCGGCCCTGGCCAGCGCGCACAGCCACGCCCGGTTGCACCACATTCCCTTCAACCCCGTGAACGTGGACGCCGTGATCGCCTTTGAGGGCGAGAACTACGCCGTTGAGATCAAGGGCGTCGGGCAGACCAGCAAGACCGAAACGCTGGCTTTCACGGTCACCCGTCGCAGTACTGGCTTTGCCTTCACCTTCGACGCGGTGATCCGCAGCGAGCGGCGCAACAAGACCGGAAACGTGAAGGTCCGATACAACCTGACCGGCAAGGGCAGCTGGACCACGCGGGACGAGGCGAGCGCGGGACTGGTGGGGCTGGCCGCAGGGTGGCTGGCGCAGTTCAAGGGGACGGCGGCGTGAGCAAGCGAAAGAAGACCGTCGGCTGTGCCCACCCGCCCCACCGGCTATACGCCGGGGCAACGTATGACCCTGGCACGTACAACAACCGCATCTGGGTGGCGTGCTGCGACTGCGGTGCGCTGCTCCAGAACGCGCTCAGCCAGAAGACAGTGAAGGAGTTGGCGGCTCAGGGGGATGCGGCATGACTGCCCCCACCTCCGAAGAGTCCGCCCGCCTTGCCTACGAGCGTGCCGTGCAGAAACGGGACGCAGCTCAGTACGTCATGACCCGCGTGCCGTTGGAGCTGGCCTCAGAGGCCCACCAGCAGTACATGGCCCGTGCCGAGGCGGCCCACGCTGCGTTCCTGGCCTGGATGGGCCTGCGGGCGGCGGCATGAGACGGGCCACATTCCTGATGATCGTGCTGGCCATTGCCTGCATCGTCCTCGGCGTCTTCACGGAATTGCCGGTCCTGATCGGCGTGAGCATTGGGTTGGGCTTCAAGGCCTGGAAGATGGCCGACGCCGACGACTTGCTGAGGCTGTTCGCATGACCAGCCTTGTCCCCCTCTCCAAGCAGCAGTGGAGCGCATTACTTGACGCCGCTGGTGCCTCTCCGACGCGCTGCCGTTTCCTGGTGCGGCCTGTCGGCATTCCCGTCCACACCGACGTTCTGGCCCGCGCGCTGTGCGCTGACGGGCTGGGCAGCCTCGTTGTCTACCGGGGTGGACACCTCGACTACGGCTCGCACTGGACTGAGCGCCCCTGCACCTGCACTAACGGCAAGACAAGGCCCCCTCGAATCAACTGCCCCCACTGTCGGGGCGAAGGCACGGTGAGGAAATGACCGCCATCGAACACCGCCCCACCCCAAACATGACCCTGGCCCCCATCCACTTCGACCCGGAACAGATCGAACTGATCAAAACCCAGATCGCCCCTGGCGCATCCGACGGCGAACTGTCCCTCTTCATCGCGCAGTGCCGCCGCACCGGGCTCGACCCCTTCAGCCGCCAGATCTACGCCGTCATGCGCGAAGAAAGCAAGCAGGTCAACGGCCAATGGGTCAAGACCCAGAAGATGACCGTTCAGGTGGCCATTGACGGCTTCCGCGTGATCGCCGAACGGCACGGCCAGTACGCGGGCCGCGTGGGGCCGTTCTGGTGCGGTGAAGACGGCGAATGGAAAGACGTCTGGCTCCAGAAAGAACCACCCGCCGCCGCAAAAGTGGGCGTGCTGCGCCGGGGCTTTGCTGAGCCGCTGTGGGCCGTGGCGCGTCTGGAGGCGTACATCAGCCGGAAGCGGGACGGGGCGCCGATGGGGCTGTGGGGCAAGATGCCCGACGTCATGATTGCGAAGTGCGCCGAGGCCCAGGCGCTGCGCAGCGCCTTCCCCAACGATCTTTCGGGACTGTACACCTCTGACGAAATGGCCCAGGCCGACAACCCCAAAGACACCGCACCTGCCCAGACCACCCGCCCCGCCAACATCACCCGCGAAGTCCAGGAACAGGCCGGCACCCCCGCCCGCACCCCTGGCCCCAGCGAGGCCCTGACGGGCGAGATCAAGGCCCTGTGGGCCGAAGCCCGCCCCGACATTGACGAGAAGGCCTACGCCGCCAGATACAGCGAATGGCGCACCAACGCCAGCCAGGCCGCCGCGCTGCGCCAGGACTTGAAAGCCGTCCTGAGCAACCGCCCCGTCCCGCCCGCTGAGCCTGCCCAGGAAGCCCCGCAGACCGCAACAGAGCCGGACGTGGTGGACGCCGTCCTGACGCCCGCCCTGGCCACGTCAGAGCAGCGGCAACTGCTGAGCCAGCACGCCGCCCGCGCCGGAGCCAAGACCAGCCAGGACCGCGCATTCCTGTGGGGCTACCTCACGGGCCAGGAAACAGCCGTCGGCACCAAAGAGCTGACCGAGGAACAGGCCGTGGGCATCCTCGACACCTTCAGCGGCTGGGACAACCACGAGGCCGCACAGGCTTTTTCCGAAGCTCAAAGAAAAGTACTCGCTTTTTAACCCAAAGGCCGGGAGGTCCGCTTCCCGGCTCACTTCTTGATTCAAACACGGGGAGCCAACCATGAAGAGCGAATACACCGTCCGGGCCTACCGCACCGAAACCAAATACGACACGCACGATGACCTGATCAGCCTGCTGGACGTGCAGGTGCCCGCTGACGCCCTGGAATTCCTGCGCGCCGCCCACAATGCCCAGGACAGCAAGGACGTGACCTTTACCGTGCGGGTGGCCCAGCGCAGCGACGGCGATTTCCGCAAGCTGGTCTTCACCAGCAAGGGCAGCAAGATGAAGGACTTCGTGCCGGTGGCGACGCTGCAGAAGTGGGCAAACGCGGGCGATGACCTGAACAGCCTGTTCGATGCTGCCCGCTTTGAGCTGGCCCTGATCGTCCAGGTGCAGGAACCGGGCAAGGGCGCAGGCCTGTTTGAAGAGGCTGAGGAACAGCAGCCGGAGGCCCCGCAGACCGTAACGGTGGGCGTGCTGAACGCACCGAAGGAAATCCAGGCCCTGCCCAGCAGCGAGACCGAGGACGCCGAGTTCACGCCGATCACTGAGGACGCGGACAGCCCCGAAGCGTTCCTGGCCCGCTGCGCGATGGATGACCTGTCCACGCTGTTGCAGGCCGTGGGCTATGACCCCACCGACTGGGATGACCCCAAGAGCAGCGACGAAAAGGACATGGCCGAATGGCGGGGCATCATCTTGAAGCACTGGCCCGATCTGGTAGGCACGGAAGTCTTGGCCGAAGTTCGCCACGACGTGGAAGGGGAAGGTCATGCACCAGCGGCCGATTGAAACCGTGCGAGCTTCGGCCCCTTTGCCCCACTCCAGGGTCAGCGCTGATCTGGTGCTGTTCTGGGCCGATCAGGTGGCTGAGCTGCCCGAAGAAGCCCGTGAGGCCATGCTGTGCGCCCTGGCGTCGTCACACGGCGCGGCGTTCGCGGAGCGGGTGCGCGAGGCGCTGGCAGCTGAAGTGGTGGCAGCATGACGCGCACTGAGATTCGTGGGCTGACCTTGCGCCACCCATGGGCGTGGGCGTTCCAGACAGCGGGCAAGGACGTGGAGAACCGCACCTGGCACCCTTCCCGTCAAGGTGGCAGCGTGGGGATGTTCCTGGCCCTGCACGGCGGCTCAGACAAGATCAACAGCGATTATGCCAACGAGATCATGGACGCCTTGGTGTGGATGGAATGGCAGGGTTGCAATCTGCCCAGTATCCATCCAAATAGCCTTTCTGCAGTGGTTCATTCCGGCATCATCGCTGTTGCCCAGCTGGTGGACGTGCGACGGGATAGCCCGTCACCCTGGGCAGCCCAGAATCAGTACCACTGGTGTCTAAAAGTCACACCCCTTCCTGAAGCCGTCCCGCACCGGGGCGCGCAGGGGCTGTGGACACTGGAGCCTGAGGCTCTGGCTCGCGTCCGTGAGCTGTATCAGGCGGTGAGCGCATGACCCCCGCGCAGAACCTCAAATTTCCGGCCCCTGCCGAACCCGCCCCGCGCACCTCCCGCCGCCGGGAAGCCGGCACGTACACCACGACGGACAGCGCCGTGGTCGACTATCAGAAACGCCACGGCAGCGCCGACACCCGTGTCCTGACCGCGCTTGCTGAGCGGCACAACTACACCCGCAAATCGCCCATGACGGTGGCCGAGATCCAGGTTGAAACGGACCTGGGTCAGCGGGCCGTCGAGAAGGCCCTTAAGGCCCTGGAAGCAGCCGGGTTTTGCCATTCGGAAGGCCGGGCCTGGCGCTACGGCAAAACCCCGGCGAACGCCCATGCGAACGGTGGTGCGAACGGGAATGCGAATGACCGTACGTCAGTTAAGAGCGGCAACGCTGTCCAGTACAGCAAATTTCTTTCCCTGAAGGAAGTAGAAGGAAGGAGAAGGAAATTAAAAGACAACAACATCTTCATTGCTGGGTCTCTATGGCCCGCCCAGATTCCGCCGGCTGTTGTTGCCCTTGAAACCTCACTTCAAAAAAATGAACTCAAAACCGAAACGCCCGAACGGCTTGCGCCTGACGGCGCGGCCTCTGACGAGGCCAACAGCGGCGACAAGCCTTCACCCTCACAGGAAAAAACCGTGTCAGGCAAGGGAGAAATCGTTAACGTGACCGACTCTGAAACTGTTCCGCCCGGCCCGGCGACGTACCGCGAGGCCCAGGAGACGCTGACGGCGTCGGGCGCGTGGGACATCTGGAGCGCCTGGACGCGCGCCCACCGCCTGCCCAAAGCCGCGCAGGACGCGCAGATCCTCCAGTTTGCCGGGTGGGTGATGGCGGGTATGCATGCCGATCTGGCCCAGCACTCGGGCGAGATCACTGCCGCCGGCAGCTACGCCCACCCCTGGCCCGCCCTGGTGGCCCGCATGGCGAAGGTGACTGCCGCAAAACAGGCGGCCCAGCGCACGACCAGGGACGTCGGACGGGTGTTCGGCGAGGCGAAGTGCAGGCCCGGCGAGCGCCGCCGCGATCCGCAGACGGGCCAGGTCTGGACAGTGGAAGAAACCGCGTATGGCAACGTGATTTTCGAGGAAGGCAGCGCCCCGCAGGATCGGCCGGACGCCGTGGTGGCAGGCTGGGAGGTGCTGGCGTGAGTGAACCCAGGCTGACCACCGAAGGGGAGCTGAATGCCTTGATTGCCCGGCACAGCTACCACCTGACCGAAGTTCAGGTGCGTGATCAATTTCGCTGGAAGTGCGTGATCACTGAGCCTGACCCGTTTGACTCCACGCCAGACGCTTACGACACCTATCTGGGCTATGGCCCTACCGCGCTGGACGCCTACGCCAGGGCCTACTCTCAGACGTACGCCTCCGAGCGGCAGGAGCAGGCATGGCAGGACATGCAATGAGCGACTTTGCCCCCCGTGTTCCCCCCCACAGCCTGGAAGCCGAGATCAGCGTGCTGGGCAGCTTGCTGCTGGACCCCGACATCCTCAGCCTGGAGGCCATCGCTGAACTGACCCCCAGCATGTTCTACCGGGAAGGCCACCGCAAGATCTTCGTGGCCATGCAACGCCTGCAGGCTCAGGGTTCACCGCTGGACCTGACCACCCTGCACACCGAACTGACCCGCACCGGAGAACTGGACGAGGTGGGCGGTGTGGCCTACCTGATCGGCCTGGGGGACCAGACGCCCACTGCCGCGTACGCCGAGCACTACGCCCGGATCGTACGTGAGAAGTGGACCCTGCGCGAACTGATCCGCCAGAGCAGCGCGCTGCAGCGCACGGCCTACGACGCCCAACTGCCCCTTGAGGACGTGCTGGCCCAGGCCGCGCAGATCGGCGCAGACTTGGACACCACCGCGCAGTTCGGTGCGTTCAGCGTGGGTGACGTGGTGGTGGACGTGCTGAGCGACGTGCTGAGCGGTCAGGGCGTTGCGCCCCTGTCCACTGGCTTTCATGACCTGGACGATCAGCTGGGCGGCGGGTTGTTCCCGTCCACCCTGAACATCCTGGCCGCGCGCCCTGCGATGGGCAAGAGCGGTCTGGCACTGAACATCGGCGAGAACGTCGCCGCCGGACTCGCGAACCGGGGAGACGCCGGGCAGGTGGCAGTGGTGAGTCTGGAGATGCCCCGCCAGCAGCTTGTGGTCCGCCTGCTGGCAAGTGCAGCCAGCATTGACGCCACCGCCATGCAGGGGGCCATGTTCGGCCGGGGCCACCTGACCCCGGCCCAGAAGAGCCGCTTCGAGCAGAAGGCCGAACGCCTGGGCCAGTTGCCGCTGACCCTGCTGGATGACGCGGCGAACGACAGTCACCTGCGAACCCTGCCCTCCAAGCTGCGTCGGCTACACAAGGAAAAGCCGCTGAGGCTGGTCATCATCGATTACCTGCAACTGATGAATGCGGGCAGCACGAGCGGCAGTGATCAGCGTCAGCAGGAAATCAGCACGATCAGCCGGGCACTGAAGCAACTGGCCCGCGAGTTCGGGATTCCTTTCCTGGTGCTCAGCCAGCTCAGCCGCAAGGTGGAAGAGCGGCCCAACCATCGGCCCATGCTCAGCGACTTGCGTGAATCCGGCGCGCTGGAACAGGACGCGGACGTGGTGATGTTCATCTACCGGGACGAGTATTACAACCCGCAGACCGATCAGCAGGGCATTGCGGAGATCATTATCGGTAAGCAGCGGCATGGGCCGGTCGGGACGGTCAGGCTCCAGTTCCTGAGTGCGTTCGTGCGGTTTGCCAGTCTGGCGGAGTGGGCCGCATGACGGCTGTCCCTCGAACGGATCTGCTGCAGTCCTTGTCCCCTGACGAGCGCGCCCGACTGGCCGAGCTCGAAGAACAGGTCCTGGTCGGCGCGTCCGCCGCCCTGCTTGCGGGGCGCGCCCTGACCGAGATTCGCGACGCTCGCCTGTACCGCGGCGAGTTTGCCAGCTTCGAGCAATACGCCCTGGCCCGTTTCGGCTTCTCGCGCCCGCGTGCCTACCAGCTGATCGACTACGCCGCCGCTGCTGGCGAGTTCGCTGTCCTGAATCTGCCGCTGCCCCCTGAGCGCATCACCCGCGCCCTGGGCGGCGTGCTGCCAGAGGACTACCAGATCGTGCTGGACGTGACCCGCGCCACCACAGGCAAGGCCCATCCCAGCAGCGCCGACGTGCAGGCGGTGGCCGACGTGAACCGGGCCATGGCCGAAGGCGCGCATATCGAACATCCCGATACCGGGAAGCCGGTGCCGTACAGCAGCCTGCCCCCCAAGCAGCGCGGCCCGGCCCTCGCCACAGCGGTGCGGCGCGGAAGCCAGGACCGGCGCGACTTCCAGGGCACCGACGACGTGAAGCCGGTGGACTGGCTGGACGATCTGCGTTCCCTGGCCCAGGTAGAACTGCTGGGCACCGTCGAGGGCTGGCAGGTCATCGCCACAGACCGCAGCAGCGGCGAACGTCGCGAAGGGCCAGTCCGCAAAACGTTCTGGGACGCCATTCGGCACGCCCGCGCCATGTGGGAAGGAGAGCGTGACCGTGCCCCGGAGTGACCTGCCCTGCTCCCTGTGCCGGGGCGGGAACAGGCACTGGGCGGGTTGCCCGCGCTGCCCGGAACAGCGCCGTCAGTCCCTCGCGGCCATCAACAGTCTGGGGGCCATCATTGACCCTGGCGATATCGATACAGCGGCGGGCTCCTGCCTGTTGCTGCCGTATGACCTTGAGACCCAGAAGGTGCTGCGCGGGCCCCACCGGGGCCAGAAGCTGGCCGAGGCAGAGTGGGACGCGGCCACTCTGCTGCTGGCCCGCTTCGAGGCGGTGGCCGTGCAGACCGTGAGGCTGTGCCCGTGGTGGCGCTGGTGGCTATTCACACCAGCCCGGCGACTGACGCCGTGCAAACCACGCGCAGAGGTGCCGCTCTGACCCCGTTCGACGACGCCTTCCTGCGCGCCTACCGGCGCCGGTTCCCCCACCTGTTCCCTGACCACCAGACCCCCGCCCCGGCCCGCACGCCGGACGGGGGCCTCCCACGTTCAGCCAGCAACGGCTACGCCTCCGAAGCGGCCTTCCAGGCCGACGCGGTGGAGCAACTGATTCTGCTGGGCTGGGACGTCCAGGAAGGCCCGCAGGGCAGCGCTGGCGGTGGGGCCATCTGGTACACGGCAGGCTGGCCAGACCTCACCCTGTACCGCGCCCCGCGTCGGCTCTGGTTTGCCGAACTCAAACAACCTGGGAACAAACCCAGCGCCGCTCAACTGGAGTGTCACGCCCGCCTGCGCGCCGCAGGATTCCGGGTGGTGGTGGTCTGGACCCTAGAAGACCTGCTGGCCGTCGAGCAGGAGGAGAGAAACGCATGACCGAACCAGAGCCAAAGCACCACCGCCACCTGCCCCCCATCTACCGCCTGCTGGCCGTGTTCAGTGGCGTTCCAAAAACCACCATGAATGCCTTGCAGGATTCCGGCCTGTGGACCCAGGAGGAAGGCGCGGCCATCAGTGACCACCAGCGCGGCCTCTTACGCGTGCTGTCAACTGACGGGCGCATCCAGTGGGTCACGTGGGGACCGGACGGCCCTGGTTACGTGTTGACTGGCTTCGGCGAGGCGGCGCTGGACACCTACGCCCAACGCTACGGCCCGGCCCACGCCCCCCGGCGTGGCCCCTCGCTGGCTGAGGTGGCACGTGAAAACCTGCGCCGTGATCAGGAACAGAAAGAGCAACCCTTCGAAGGTCAGGTGCGCTGATGTCCGATGCGCCCACCCGAGAAGAAATGCGCGAGATTGTCCGCGAGCGCCGGCGGGCCAAGGCCCTGCTGAACCTGAAGGTGGGCGAAACCGTGTATTACCTGCCGCCCACCATGCGCCCCCACTCCGGCAGCCGCGCCACCGTACGCCGCGCCCCTCGC
The DNA here is from genome assembly GCF_006335125.1 of Deinococcus radiopugnans ATCC 19172. NCBI lineage: Bacteria > Thermotogati > Deinococcota > Deinococci > Deinococcales > Deinococcaceae > Deinococcus > Deinococcus radiopugnans. Next base: position 122,605 of record NZ_VDMO01000005.1, on the reverse strand, counting down.
GACGACGTGAAGACCCCCAGCGTGCGCCTGGAGTTTCCTGATGGCGCGCTGCTGACCGCGCCGCTGAGGCATCTTCGCCGCACGTCACCCAAGGCAGACACCCCTGCCTTCTTGACTGACGCCCGCAGCCGCCCCGCCTGGACACGCCTGGTGACCGCGCTGCGGGGGGAGACGAGCCCAGCACAGCAGCAGGACAGTGAAGCCCGCGCCCGGCAACTGGCCGGGATGGTGGCCCCAAAGGGCAGTGAGAAGGCGGCCAAGCTCGACGTCGCTCGTGTGCTGCTGGAGGCCGCACAGGCAGAGGCGCAGACTGCCGCGCAGCCACCGGGCAGGGGTGGGAGAGGTCAGCCGAAAGCGCAGCCCCTGTCCCCGCCCACCCTGAACACCGACGTGGAACGATTGGACCAAGAGCAGCGGGCCATGACCAACAGCATTGCCAAATGCATCCACCGCCGATACTTCCTCTCAGACCGCGAGGTGCGCGACTTGAGCGAAGCCGAGCGCGAGGCTGCCGGCGTGCGCGGCGTCCTGGGACAGCTCATCGGTCTGGGCCTGCGCGACGTTGGCGGGGCAGAGGCAGGCAGCAATACCGCGCTCAAGCCCAGCGAGCTGCACGCCCTGGCCCAGGACACCCTGACCCAGGCTTACCCCCTGGCGCTGGAAGCCTGCCAGATGCTGGTGACCGGCAAGGCAGATCACGCGCTCACCCTGGCTTTCCAAGTGCAGCAACTGCGGCTGACTGCGCTGGCCGCCCAGCGTGAACTGGACCGGACCCGCACCCAACGTCACACCGGACGCTATTTCCACGGCGATGTGCTCAGCGTCCGCGAGGAGCACGAGGGCGGCGGGATGACCCAGTATTACGCCCGCCTCACCATCGTCTACGGCGAGGACGGTCACAGCGTCGTGGTGGCCAACGCCGCCGAGCTCGAGTCGTTGACTGGGCTGCGCGTCGGGACGCAGGGCTGGGCCTCGCTGTGCCGCTGGATCGAGGACCACAGTGACCGGGCGGGCGGCCGCAAGCAGGGACGGCGGCAGGCGGACGACGAGCACATGATTTACCAAGAACACGATGAGTATCTGGAATTGAGACCCACGTTGAGTAAGTACCCCAATCTTTTGAGGGCCTTTTCAGCGATTCGGGCAGCCCTGTTCCGAAATGATTTTGCCACTGGTGCAAATCGCCTGGAAATCCCACCGGATCACCCAACTGCAGGACATCATGCTCCGCAAGAAGAGAAGGTTCGGGACGCCTCTGCAAAAATTGCATTGACACCATCTCAATGAAATCTATAATCCTTTTATGCCTGATCTTTTTCTCAACACGCTAGCAACTCAATATCAGCCTTACATCTATTCGGCGCTTTGGCTACTGGCTTCACTGTTCGTCGCTGCATTTGCAGTCTTACTGCTTCGTCTCGCATGGACGGGTCGCTTTAACCAGAAGGTTTCACCCCTCGTGTTGGCTGCTTTTGCCATACCAATTGCAGTCGTCGCTATGAGCATTTACTTCACGCACGACATTAATCTTTGGCAGGGATTGACCGCCATTGTGGTTGTCCTGGGACTGCTTTTCAGTAAGCCAAAACGATCCCCGCGCCGCCGTGGCCGTCGCTACCGGTACTGAGGGCTTGACAAAACACCCCATTAATTCGCTTAATTATCTTTATCCTGGCTCTCAGAGTGTCGAGATCGCCCCACCAGTCGCCCTCCGGGGCGGTTTTCTATGGTCAATGTTTGTGAGGAACCGTCATAGCCGTGTGACATTTGGCGGATTACGCTCTATCCACCAGCAGGCCCTGCCGATGTGAGGCGGGAGTTTCACCCCACCACTGTGTGGGGCTTTTTCGTGGCTGGGACGAACGTCACGCCCCCATGACGTGATGTGGGCTAGATTCGCCTTACCCGACAACACATCCCGCCCGGGTGAAGGCGGGGAGGGCCGCCCCACCGCCGCGTGGGGCTTTTTCGTGTCAGGAGGTGGTGGGCATCAGCAAAAAGGCTTCGAAACGTCACCGCCGACGCCAGCAGATCCAGGCGCATCTGGCCCGGCCTGACCCACGGCCACCCTTGCCCCGTCCAAAAGTGCGCGAACCGTTCTACCTGCACGAGCTGGGCCTGACCCGCGAGTGCTTCGGCGGCTGCCCGGCCTGGGGAGAGCTACCGCCCGTGATCCGGCGGGGGCGCCCATAACGGACGCTTCAGGCCGCAGGCGAGACGCCGGAGAACCCCTTCTTGTTGCTCAGGGCCTGGGCCCGCCGCAGGGCCAGCTCAATCATGGCCTGCGCGGACGCCTCGTCCTCGGTGGCCTCGACGAAGGCGCTCCAGTCGGTGAGCTGGCCGTCGAACTTCAGGCCGTAGCGCACCTGGATGCCGACCCGCGGCTCGAGCTGCGAGGCGGCGGGGAGGTTGGTCCGGTCCCGGATGATCTCGATGTCGTGATCCAGGTATGAGAACCGTCGGATCGGCGTTTTGACCATGCCGCCAGTGTACCCATTGGCGTCTTCTCTGCCCCCTACCCTGCCGCCGGTTGATCAGACGACTCAGTGCCGTTCTCGCCCCCGGTCGGGGCCGCCGGATCGCCACAAGGCGTGCCTGAACAGCCCGTGCCTGCGGCTCTCGGCCCCAGTCGAAGCGCCCGGCGTCGGCCCAGGTCCGCCATTCTGAGGGCGGTGCGCTCGTCGTCCGCGGCCCGCACGACGTCACTCCAGTTGGTCAGCTGGCCATCGAAGATCAGGCCGTAACGCACTTCGAAGGTGGGCCAGCCCTCCGGGTGGAGCTGGCCTGGAAGGGTCCGGCAGTCCTTGATGATTTCGATGTCATGGCCTAACCGAACGAACTTCTGCACCGAATGCCGGCTCATTGCGCCAGCTTAGCAACGGGGACCGCCCAGGCTCACCGTGTACTCACCCCAGACCGCCATCCCCACTACGCCGCGTTCCGAGTAACCGGAGGTGGGGCGTGCCTTTCCCTGACCCAGAAGGTGGCCCGCCCATTGCTGCCGAAATCCGGTGGCGGCCTCCTGCCGTCACCCTTGCAGGCCAACAACAGGTTTGTCGTGACATGACCGGAGAGACGGTCACCTCATGCCTGCGAGTTGCAGGAAGCGTGGCCCTGAGCAGTTGGCACGCGCGACGCTGTAACCGGCTGCTGTCAGTCCCTCGCCCCATGGGTGCGGGCAGGCTGCTAGACGCCGCTCCGATCAGCAGGAGCGAGCGCGACGGTGAGGGCGAAGCTGGATACGGCAACGGCCCGGAGAGCACGACGGGTTGGATACAGGTCTGACGCTGACCAGTGCGCGGGTTCGAGTCCCGCCGTTGCCACCAGGAATAAGTCACTGCACGTCTACCACGGTAGACAGCGGAAATGGAGGACCATGCAGATTATTAATCACGCCCAGGAGCTCGTCGCCGTCGCCGATCTCCGGCCCCATCCGCGCAATCCGAACACCGGTAATGTCGAGGCCATTCAGGCCAGCATCGAGGAAAACGGCTTCTATGGCGCGGTGATCGCCCAGCGCAGCACTGGACACATCCTGGTCGGCCACCACCGCTACCGGGCCGCCGTCCAGTCCGGCGCGCAGCAGGTGCCGGTGATCTGGGTAAACGTGGACGACACCCGCGCCCTGAAGATCCTCCTCGCGGACAACAGAACCGCCGAGCTGGCGACACGCGACGAAGAAGCCCTCGCCCAGCTGCTCCAAGAACTGGCCGCAGACGATCCAGCAGGCCTGATCGGGACTGGTTACGATGCCGACGATCTGGACACGCTCCTGGCGGACCTGGCTGACGACGCCCCCGCCGAGAACGACGGCGAGGACACCCCCGCCCGCCTGGCCGAACTCGAAGCCGCGCAGGCGAAGTGGAACGTCCAGCCGGGGGACTTGTGGCTGATCGAGAGCGCGACTCGCCCTGGCCAACACCACCGCATCCTTTGCGCAGACGGCACCGATCCAGCCACTCTGGACCATTTGATCGGCTGGGTCACCATCGATCTGGTCCATTGCGACCCGCCCTACGGCATCAAGATCGTGGACGGCAAGGGGATGATCGGCAGCAGCGACGGCTACCTGCCCGTGCAGGGCGACGACAGCACCGACGTCGCGGCCCGCGCTTACCGTTTGGCGGTCACGCGTTACCCGAAAGCCGTGCAGATCTGGTGGGGCGGCAACTACTACGCCGATCTGCTTCCGCCCAGCATGGGCTGGCTGGTCTGGGACAAGCAGAACGACGGCATGAGTTTCGCCGACGTCGAGCTGGCCTGGACCAACCAGCACCGAGCCGCCCGCATGTTCCGCCACCTGTGGAGCGGCGGCGCGCGGGCCAGCGAGACCGACGAGCGCCGGATCCACCCGACGCAGAAGCCGATTGCCCTTGGGGTGTGGGTGCTGGAGCTGCTCGCCGAACCCGGCATGAACGTGCTGGATTTCTGCCTGGGCAGCGGCATGACCCTGCTGGCCGCCGAGCAGCACGGCAGCACCTGCTACGCCACTGAGATCGAGCCGCGTTACGTGTCCGCGGTCCTGGAACGGGCCGAGCGCCGGGGCCTGTCCTGCACACGCCCCGAACACCTTCAGCGGGCCTAACAGAGCGATTGTGGACGCATGAACGGAACGCCTGCTGCCACCCCCCGAATCATCGACACCACCGTTGCCCAGCTCTTCAGCGGCCTCGCCGAGATCGGCATGATCGCCACGGTACGTCTGCAGCTTGACGCGGGCGCAGGCATGCCGCTGCGGCTGACCGAGGTGCCCGACTTCAGCCGGGACTTCCAGCGCTGGGAGATCAGCGTGCCGGAGTGGGTGACCGAGAAGGACGGCGGCAACGATCACATCCATGTGGGGCATCTGGTGACGATTCCCGCCTGAACTCACATGCACCTGGAAGGAGGTGACCATCCATGCCCAGCCCCGCCAAGCAGAAGAAAAAGACCAGCAGCAGCGGGGCGAAGCCCCAGGGCGACAGGCGTCCCAAGTATGACTGGAACGCTATCCGCCGCGAGTACATCCGGGGCGACGAATCGGTGACGTTTACCGCTCTTGCCGCACGCGACGGCTACCCCACCAAACGGGCCATCGAGAAACGTTCCAGCGCCGAAGACTGGGTAGACCTGAAGGCCGAATTCGTTCGGCAGGTAGACGGCAGGCTCCGGCAGCTTGACCTCGACATGAAGACCGAGGTCCGCGTGCGCCAGGCCCGGCTGGGCAAGTCCTTCATCCACCTGGCCGTGCGCGGCCTCTCGCACCAGAAGCCTGAGCTGCTGGAACCGGTGGACATCGCCCGCTACGCCAAGATCGGCGCGGAGCTGGAGCGCAAGGCGCTGGGCATGGAGGAGGTCAGCATCAAGATCGGGCGGATCCGCTCTCCCGATGACCTGGATAAGCACAGCGAGGCCGAGCTGTGGCAACTGGCCGGGATGCTGCCCCCCGACGAGAACGAAGATGACGACTTCTAGCGCCTATAAGCCCACCCGGCGAGACGTGATGCGGGCCATCGCCAGGAAGAGGCTGCAAGAGATGGGCAAGTTGCAGCCGCAGCAGCAGGACCGCAATGAGCAGGAAAAGTGGACGGAACGCTACAGCCGCGACTTGATCGGCTTCTGCACGCGCGTCTTGGGCATGACCCCCTGGAAGGGCGTGAATGGCAAGCCCGGCCAGTATGAAGTGCTGGAGGCGATTCAGGACAGCGTGATCCGGCAACTGGACGGCGAGCAGAACGTGCCGTACATCTTTGTCGTCGAGGCGGGCCACGGCCTGGGAAAACTTATGGGCTGGAAGCGCCCGTCATGGCGTGGTTCTACCGCTGCTTCCAGCCCTCCGTCGTCCAGTCCACCGCCAACAGCGTCCAGCAGGTGCGCGACACCCTGTGGAAGGATGTGCGCACCCACGTCACCAATGCCCGCGCCCGGCGGCGCAACGTCATGCCGGGCCTGCTACCCCGCGACATGCGCGCCGAGCAGGCCGCCAACCACTTCGCGATGGGCTTCACCACCAACGACGCGGGTGGCAGCGGCACTGAGCGCGCCCAGGGCCAGCACAACGACTTCCACCTGTGGGTCTTCGAGGAAGCCGAGGGCATCCCCGAGTTCATGTACGACGCGGTCAAGCGCCAGTTCACCGGAAACACGGTGCGGCTCTGGCTGCTGATCGCCAACCCCAAGACCTCTTCATCCACCTTCCAGGAGATGAAGCTGCACCCGCTGGCCCTGGCCTTCCGCCTGAGCCTGCTGGACTTCCCGAACGTCTGGAACGGCACCAGTGAGGTGCCCGGCGGCACGGGGCGCGACACCTTCAACGCCTGGATCGAGGACCAGCGCACCTTCGGCTGCGAGGTGGTGCCCGCCCACGACGAAGCCCGCCACACCTTCAGCGTGCCGTGGGCCGTACCGAAAGCTGGCGGCGGCGTACACCCGGCTGGCACTGTTTTCGCCCCCAAGCGCGGGTTTCTGTACGGCGCGCTTGGCATCCCACCCAGCGGTGGCGGTGGCGACACCTTCATCAGTGCCGGGCGTTTTGACGCCTGCCGGGACCGTGAGATTGTCCCGGCGCCGCTGATTGAGGGAGACCCACCCCGCGAGATCTGGGCTGCTCAGATCGGCGTGGATTGCAGCCGCTTCGGGGACGACGCCGGGACGATCTACTCCCTGGCCCGCCGCGTGCTGCGCTTCGAGGAGGCCATCCAGGGCGCGCAGGAGCTGGACGAGATCACCCGCACGGACCGCTATGTGCAAGCTGTCGCACGGGCGGCGCGGCGACTGGCCGCGCAGGGCGTGACCCGTCTGAGTGTTCGCGTCGATGCTGGCTACGGCGGCGGCATCGTGGACGGGCTGAGCAAGCTGGTGGAACTGGCGGCCCTCTTCCCCGACGGCTACGTGGTGCACGAGGTGGCCTTTGGCAGCTCGCCCAAGGATCCGGACCAGTACGCCGATCTGGTGACCGAGATGTACGCCCTGACCGATGAGGTGCTAAGTGTCATCCGCATTGAGCACCCTCCCCTGCTCCTCAAGCGGGACCTGACCGAACGCAAGTACGGCTACGTCACGAAGGGAGACCGTGACGTCCGCAAGCTGGAGAAGAAGTCCGACTTCAAGAAGCGCACGAAAGGGCAGTCGCCCGACGACGGGGACGGCGCGGTGCTGACCCTGGCCCCGGAGCGGCTGTTCGTAGCGGTGCGCCGGGCCGCCACGCCCGTCCGTTCCCCGGCCGCCCCCATCAACACCGGGGCGATTGGTGGCCAGAAGAAATCCCTGTTCCGCAGGTAAAAGGAGGTGACAGACCATCACGCAACCCCAGAAAACCCAGAAAGCAGACCTCGGCATCATCGGTGTCAGCGGCCACCGTCAGGACGCCTGGTTCCGCGAGTTCCTCCCGGAGGAAGGGCTGTATGCCGCCCAGCTCTATCAGCGCATCCGCGATGAGGATCCCGTGGTCGGCGGCGTGTTCCTGGCGCTGGAGTCCATGTTCCGACAGGTGGAGTGGCACGCCGTCCCCGCTGACGACAGCACCGAGGCGCAACTCTGGGCGGAGTTCCTGGAAGAGTGCCGGGCGGACATGAGCCACACCTGGCCGTCCCTGATGGCCGAGATCCTGAGCATGCTCGTGCACGGCTGGGCCTACTTCGAGGTGGTCTACAAACTGCGGCGCGGCCCCGAGCAGCCAGACGCGAAGTACCGCAGCCGCTTCAACGACAACCGCATCGGCTGGCGCAAGTTCGCTCTGCGCCCGCAGCGCACCCTCAGCGCCTGGGTTTATGACGGCGACGGCGGTATTCAGGGCATGTACCAGAGTGCCCCTGGCGGGCGAGTGTTCATCCCCATCCAGCGCGCCCTGCACTTCCGCACCACCGAGGCGGGCGGGCATCCAGAAGGGCGCTCCATGCTGGTCAACGCCAGGCGGGCTTACCGCTTCCAGACTCGCCTGGAAGAGTTTGAAGCGGTAGGCATCGAACGGGACCTCGCCGGGATTCCGCACGTCACCGTGCCGGTAGAGCACCTCAGTCCAGAAGCCAGCGCCGCCGAGCAGTCCACTGTCCAACTGGTCCAGGAGATGGCGGCAGGGTTGCGCGCCGATGAACGCGCCTACGTCCTGACCCCGGCTGAGGAATATGGAGTGACGGACAACGACGGCAAGGTCCACCGCCTGCCCACCGGCTATTCCTTCAAGCTGCTGACCAGCGGCGGCACCCGGGCCCACGACACCGACAAGATCATCAAGCGCTACTCGCAGCGCATCGCCACCAGCCTGCTGTCCACCTTCCTGCTGCTGGGGGGCTCCGAAGGCAAGGGCGCGCAGGCCTTGAGCGGAGACCTGACCGATCTGTTCGAACTGGCCGGGACCGGCATCCTGGGCGGCATTGCGTCGGTGATCAACCGCTTCGCCGTGGCCAACCTGATGCGCCTGAACGGCGTGCCTCCGGAGTTGTGGCCTGAGCTGGAGCACGGCGGCCTGAGTGACGCGGCCCTGCGCAACCTGCTGAACCAGCTCGCGGGTGTCATGAATGCGGGCGGCATCACGCACGATCCCAACCTGGAAGCCAGCCTGCGCCAGAAGCTGGGCCTGCCTGAGCGGGCCGAAGACAGCCCGCAGCAAGGAGAAGACACATGAACCCACCGCCTCCACGTCCGCCCAGCACCCCCCCGCCCGCCGCTGAACTGCCGCAACCTGGCGTCCTCACGCCGCCGCCCCGGCCTGCTCCAGCACCGGGCAGCTCCCGGCCCACTCCACCTCTTCCTGGGGCCATCCACGGCCCCGGCGAGCGCTGGTAAGCAGAGGCCATGTCCAAGAACACGCAATTCCTGACACAGGCCCTCTCCGGGCAGGCCTGGGCCATCAAGGACTCGATGCTGGACCACCTGCAGCAACTGGCCGCCAGCGGCAAGGCCATGCAGGCGATGGAAGAAACCGTCACTCCCGAAGTCACCATGCAGAAACTGCCGCTGGTCAAACAGAACGGGCGCAGCGTTGGCCTGGTGACCTTCCACGGCGTCGTGATCAACCGCTGTCCGGAGTGGGCGACGTACTACGGCTACCTGAGTCCGCAGACCTTCGCCCGCGAGATCCGCCAACTGGCCGACGATCCGACGGTCACGAGCATCGTGGTCAGCATCGACAGCCCGGGCGGAACGGTGGCCGGAACCGTAGAGGCGGCGGAAGCCGTGATCTATGCACGCAGCAAGAAGCGCGTCACTGCCGTGGTCAACGACATGGCGTGCAGCGCCGCGTACTGGGTGGCCGCGCAGTGCAGCGAGATCGTGGTTAGCCCGACAGCCCTGACCGGCAGCATCGGCGTGATCATCAGCCACATGGACTACAGCAAGGCCCTGAACGACTGGGGGGTGGTGGCCACGTACATCCGCAGCGCCGTGAAGAAGGCGCTCGGCCAACCCTACGAGCCGCTGTCTGACGTGGCGAAAGCCGAGTTCCAGGCGATGGTGGACGCCGTGTACGCGCAGTTCATCACGGCAGTGGCCAAGGGCCGCCGCAAAGCCCGGACGGTGGTGGCCGAACAGTGGGCCAGCGGTGAGGTCTGGACTGGGGCGGACGCCATTAAGGCTGGCCTGGCAGACCGCGTCGGCACCATGAGCACCATCATCGGCGAGCAGACCGGTGCAGTCCCACTGCCCGAGCCCTCGCCGCCACCGCCGCCTGACGACGAGGAAGACCCGGAGGCCCGCGCTTCCCCTCCCCCCACTGCCTCCAGCGCCGATGCTGAGCAGAACGCAAGCCTCACGGAAGACCCGCCTGCCCCCACGGAGGCGGGTTCTTCCATCCCCATCTCAGCGCCCCAGGCGCAGGAGGAACAGACCATGAACATTAAAGACATCCTCGCCAAAGTCCAGGCCGGACAGGCGCTGACCGCTGAAGAGCGCAACGCCCTCAATGCCCACCTGGATTCCCAGGGCAGCGGCACGCCCGCCGCAAACGTGGACCTCAGTCAGCTCAGCCCCGAGGCCCGCGCCATCGTCGAAAGCGCCCAGGCTGAGGCGGCCGCAGCCCGCCAGGAAGCCCAGACCGCGCAGACCACGGCCAACACCGAGCGCGACAACCGTCTGAACCGTGAGTTCTCCGAGCGCGCCGTCGCCCTGGGTCAGCCCGCCGCCTTCGGGGCCACCCTGCGGAGTGCGAGCGAGAAGCTGAGCGCCGAGGAATACACGGCGCTGGAACAGAGCCTGAATGCCACCGGCGCACAGCAAAAACTCCTGAGCGAGTCGGGCAGCAGCAAGGACAACCGCGACAGCGGCAACGTGCAGGCCGACTACCGCACCCGTGTGGCCGCCCACATCAAGGCCAATCCGGGCACCAGCCGCGCCGACGCGGGCCGCGCGGTCCTGGCGGCTGACCCGGCCTTCGCCCAGCGGTACCGGGCTCAGTAAGCCCACCTCCGCCCCTCCTCTCCGCCCTCTCGTCAAGGAGACCAACCGTGTCCACCATCAAACCCACCGGCTCGCACGCTGGGCCCAGCGCCCGTGACCTCACCCCTTACCAGTGGCGCGCCGCCAAGCTGACCGGCAGTGCCAGCAGCAACGACAGCGCCGAAGTCGAGAACGATCAGGAGATCGACGTCGCTGGTGCTGGCGATACTGTCATCGGCATCATCTTCTACCCCGGTGACCGCAAGGGCGCCCGCACCACCCTGCACACCCAGGGCCGCCTCAAGATCAAGGGGGGCGAGGCCCTGAAAGCTGGTGACAAACTCAAGGCCGGAGCAGATGGCGTCGGCATGAAGGCCGCAGCAGGCGAAAAGGCGTTCGGCATCGTGCTGGAAGCTGGGCCTGTCGGGGCCATCGTGCCCTTCGAGTTCGATCACAGCACGGCCTGAACTGACTCATAAGCCGGTCACGGTCTGATCACAGGCCCTATCTACACTCCCCTTACCGTTCAATGCAAACCGACCGGGTGAAGTCGGCGCGGGCCGCCCCAGACGTCAGTCCGGGGCTTTTTCGTGCCTGCTTCATCCATCCCTGTCCCAGGAGGACACCCATGCTGAAAAATCTGACCCACCTGATGGGTTCGCTGATGATGGCCTACGACGACACCACCGGACCGCTGCCTCCCATGCACCAGGGCGGCCGCAGCGACAGCTACCTGACGGACCTCGCCATCGACGACACCGAGGCGGACCAGGAGTTCCTGGCCCCGCAGGTGTTCCCTACCGTGAACGTGAACACGGCCGCTGGCGAGTTCGACGTGTGGAACCGGGGCCAACTGCTGCGCCCGGAGTTCCGTGACCATGCCTATGGTGACCGGCCTGTGCAGGCGCACACCAGCAAGAAGAAGGGCAACTACCGCACCACGCACCGCAGCCTGGAACGCGCCATTGATCCCGAGGACCGTGCCAGCAGCCGCAACCCCCTGCAGCCGGAAGAAGACGCCGCGCTGTACCTGAACCAGCAGGCCCGCACGGACATCGATCTGCGCTTCATCGAGGGCTTCATGAGCCCGGACGCGGGTTGGGCCTTCAACTACACCGGCGTGGCTGCCAACCCGAACGAGGCCGCGGACTCGCCGGAATTCCTGCGCTTCGATCAGCCGGGCGTGAACGTGGCGCAGTTCATCCGTGCCCGCGCCCGCCGCATGAAGATGATGACGGGCCGCAAGCCCAACCGGCTGATCCTGGGCAGCGACGTGGCCGCCGCGCTGGCCTTTAACGAGGACATCGTGGACCGCGTGAAGTACGTCCAGAAGGGCGTGGCCGATCTGGACCTGATGGCCGGCTTCTTCGATGTCGAGCGGGTCATGGACGCCACCGGCGTGTACAACGCCGCGCTGGAAGGACAGGACGACGAATTCAAGTTCATCGTGGACCCGCGCAGCATGCTGCTGACCTACGCCGCGCCGCGTCCCAGTCGCAACACCCCCTCGGGCGGCTACACCTTCGTGTGGGACAACCTGTACAGCAAGTTCAAGGGCGAGCAGGAACGCATCGGCAGCGGCCTAGCGCTGATCCGCCGGGGCTACGACGACCGCAGCGGCGTGGACTGGGTGCAGGCGCACACGGCAGTGGGCATGAACATCGTCGCGCCGGACCTGGGCATGTTCTTCAGCAACGTGGTGGAAGCCGCGGCCAGCGACTGGTAAGCCCAAGTACCACCTTTGAGGGAGCCTCAATGACCAAAGAGCAAGTATTCATCGCGCTCCGGCCCCTCCGCTTCGGCGCCGTCCATCTCCAGCCAGGAGACCCGGTGCCGGTGGAGGCTGGGCGCGACTACCGCCTGATGCAACGCCTGGGCCAGATCGGCCCAGCGGGCCCAGCCGTGCCTGCCGCGCCGCAGGAGGAACCGCTGCTGACCCCTTACGAGGCCGGCAGCCCCGTGGTGTTCGTGGCCGAGGACGGCACGTACACCTTCGTGACCTTCCTGGACGCGCTGGAAGCGCCAGAGGAAGTCCAGGAAGGTATGGGCCTGAAGGAGGACGACGTGGTGGCGAGTGTCGTCTTCCCGGAGGACCCGGACAACGCCACGTTCGTGTCCATGGCCAGCCTGCTGCCCGAGCAGCCCACCCGGCAGCTGATCGAGGTCCTGGCACGGGAGGCGCGCGAAGCAGCCCTCGTACCAGCCCCGGCCCAGACGCAGACCATCACGGCGCTGCAGGGGCGGGTGGCGTTCCTGGAGCTGCTGATCCAGGCCAACCGCGAGGACGGCCAGCCGCTGGCCGATGACTTCCCATCGGTCAAGGAGTTGCGCGGCAACGGCATCCAAACCCTGGAAGGGCTGCGGCTGCTGGCCTCCGGTGAGCAGGCCCGGGCTCACCTGATCGCGCTGGACAAGATCGGCGAGAAGAGTGCCGATAAGATCCTGGCCGCGCTGACTGCACCGCCCGTCCCTGAAGTCCAGCCGGAGGGCTGAGCCGTGGCTCCCCCTGAGCTGACGGAGCTGCAGCAGGCCCAGCTGGAGGTGTGGGTCAAGCCTGCAGCCTGGGCGTACCACGCCCAGTTGCCAGAAGAACAGCGGGTCAACATTCCCCGCGCCTTTCAGGTGTACGCCGATCTGCGACTCGTGGCGGCGGACGTGCTGGAAACCGCGTGCCTGGACGCCTCAAAACAGGCCGCCGGCAGCAGCGGCGGCGTCAAGCGCATCAAGATTGACGGCGAGCTGGAGGTCGAGAAGTTCGCGGCCACCAACACAGCGAGCGTGGACGCGGACACCTGGTGTGCCCAGGCGGCCCGGCTGCGTGCCGAGGTCAGCCAGGGCCAGCGGGGCGGCCTGATCCGGTCCCCGCTGGCCGGGATCCGGACGGGCAGCAGCGGTGGTCCGGCCTTCACCATCACGCGGCGAGGTGAGCTGTGACCCTGCTGACTCAGATCAGGGACGCGGTGGCCGAGGTTCAGGGGGACGACGAGCTGAACGCCGTCCGGTTCCGCCACACCGATACTTGGAGCGACGGCACCACCTGCCGCTTCAGTGTTCAGGACCCCAACCAGACGGATCAGGGCACCCGACTGGCCCAGCGCTTGACAGGGACGGTGGAGGTGCTAGACGTTCGCCTCGTCAAGACCCACCCCGCCGATCCGTCGCCCGGTGAAGGGGCCAGCCTCCCATGGGACGGCGGCACCTTGACGCTGGTGAGCTGGGGACAGGTCAGTGACTTCACCGGGCAGGCCGTCGGGGTCTGTCGGCTGGTGCGGTAGCCATGCGCGCCCTGGTCACTGACATTCAGGCCCGGCTGGTGGCTGCCCTGCCGACTGGAACGCCGGTGCTACTGCCAGAAGACCGGGAGCAGGCCCTGGCTGGGCGTAAGCCGGGGCAGGCAGGTGGCCTGAGCGGGTACCTGGCGGCGCACCCAAACGGCTACGTCCAGGTGGAAGATCCGCTCTCGATCAGCTCGGACGGCGTAACGGGCGTGTTCTGGGTGCCGGTGGCCTCCCTGGCGCGGACCGCAGACGCCTGTCTGGAGCTGGCCCACCTTGTCAGCCGCGCCCTGTGCGGGTTCCCGCATGACCCGGGGCCCCACCGTGAAGTGACGCCCGCCCAGCCCACGCCCCTCCAGCCCGGCGTCTACATCTGCCGCCCCACCTATGACGCCCTCACCATCGACGGCACCCACACCGGGGCCGTTCAGGAGTAACCATGCCACTTGTCGCCAAGAACAGCACCACCGCCCGCCAAGCCGCCAACCTGACCCGCGAGGGACGCCAGGTGCTGCTCAGCCCCCTCGAAGCGTTCGGTGACATCCTCACGGCAGCGGAGTGGGTCGATCTCGGCCTATTCCCGCCCGCCGAGAAGGTCGCCATCAATACCAACGTGACCCGCGAGAGCATCAAGGCGCAGGACCCGAACGGCGGTCCTGATCTGCTGCTGGTGGAAGACACCACGGAGGTCACGGCCACCTACGACAACATTCCCGTGCTGACCCCAGATGAAACGGTCCGCGCCCTGCACGTCGGCAGCGTGCCGGTGGCGATGACCGACGCGCTGGCCGGCGGCACCATCAGCCCATTTGCCCCTGGCGCGAGCATCCCGGCCCGCATGATCGTGATTCGCCGGCACCAGGGCGGCGCTGACCCGCTGTACAAGGTCTACTGGCACCCGAGGGTGGCCATCCAGAACAACGGCGAGGGCGACAACCAGAACCGCGAGACGTTGCAGTTCCGCGTGCCGGTGCAGTCCTACCTGGGTGACCTGAGCCCGGCGCTGGACGCCTACAGCGCGCAGGTGGGGCCGATGGGCGCGATCTTCACCATCCCGGCCAGCAAGCTCGACGCCCTGCTGGACATCCTGAAGGCCGAAGCGGCAGCTTGATTTCCCTTGGCCCGTCTCCGTTTGGAGGCGGGCATTTAATACGAGAAACCTTTTTTGATCTGGAGGTGATGCGAATCGAAAGAACTCGATTGCCCCTTCCCGGAAGGAGAGCGCTTGTTCGTGCAACCACGCCAGCCCCTCAGGCCACGCTCTGTCTATCCTGGGTCATGAAGAGGACATGGTGAACCGTCCAGCAAGCAACTACCTAGACCTCAACACGCCAGAGCAACAACGCCAGGCCGCGGCTCTCCTGCGCTGGCCCTGGTCCCCACCAGCGCTCCACGCGCTCACGACGTATTTCCGCAGCA
Source organism: Deinococcus radiopugnans ATCC 19172 (assembly GCF_006335125.1). Taxonomy (NCBI): domain Bacteria; kingdom Thermotogati; phylum Deinococcota; class Deinococci; order Deinococcales; family Deinococcaceae; genus Deinococcus; species Deinococcus radiopugnans. The sequence continues at coordinate 107,561 of NZ_VDMO01000005.1, read as the reverse complement.
TGGAGGACGTGACCACCACAGCCCAGCTGACAGCGGCCCTGACGGAACTTTTGGGTCATGTTCCTCCCGTGATGCTGGATGTGCAGAGGGAGCTGGGCGGTATCACCCTCCCTTACGGGTGGAATCGCCCGCTGGATTTCGACCTTTCAGACACCGGGGGGCTGATTGAGGACACCCAATCCTTTTATTTTGCCTGGGAAGAAGCTGTTCCTATCTGGAGCATTGACGCGCAAGGTCAGATTTTTGATGGGAAGCGGAGGTACTGCAGTGCCCAGCAATGCGTTGAATGGCACGTCGCCATCAGACTTTTTGCCCTGCGGAAGCGAATGGGTCTCAGCTACCTTGAGTCTGCGATGCGGCGAGGGACGTCCGACGAAGCGTTGAAACCTTCGCTGAGGGCGTTGGCCCAATCGCTGGGTGTGGAGCTTGATGAGCGACTCACTGATCGCTGGAATCTGTTGTGGGCGAGTGAGCAGACTCAGCTTGTTGTTCACCGACTCGGCAACGATGGAATCGATATTTGGGTACACACGGAACAGCTCGAGGGGGCCGAGAAGTTTTCAAGCTGGTGTGGCGCCAATGACCTGAGGATCAACAGTCGGCAGCGCTTCGAACCACCGGTTAGCGAGGAGGTCTGATCGTCCGCAGTCTGTAGGCTTTCAGTGCTGGTAAGCGGCCATCGGCACAGTAACGAGTTGGGTATCGCCGACTTGTATGACGGGAAATGTTTGCGTGCCTCTACATTAGACCATTAAGCAATGAAGTTATCCGGCTAGGAACCGATGGCTGACCCGATTCAGCAGGAACCTCAGCGCTTCCCTGTGTCTGTTGGGCTCAAACAGCACCTCTTCCCTCACCAGATTGATCACTCGCGCTTGCCCATTAGCACGTCAAATCAGTCCTACTAACACGAGAAATCCTTTTTGATCTGGAGGCGGTATGCTCTATCCAATTCGACAGAACGTCCGCCTCAGCGCCGGCACAGTGACTCTGCGCGCGTGGCCCGCCACCGTAGCCGACGCGCATCTCTCTGACCTGCTGACCCTCACCGTCACCCTCGGTACTCTGCGCGACGAGTGGGCAAACTTCCAGCGCGGCGATCTGGAGCCGGGCGTATGGGCGGCCTTCTGGCGCTTGATTCACGCCAGTCTGGAAGCGAGCAGCGCCCTGCCCCGGCCCCTGATCTGGAATGACCGCCTGGAGCTGCTGACGGCCATGTGGGAGCTGAACGACGTGGAGGAAACGGCGGGAAAACTGATGGCCCTGACTCAGCGCTCAGCCCGGCTGCTGACGAGGATTCAGGGCCAGACGACACCACGCTCGACGAGTTCGTTCTCCGCGAGTTCGGGCCGCTCGCATATGCCAGCGTGATGACCTGGCCCTACCGCCTGATCGTACGCGGGGTCCAGATCGAGCGCCAGCGGGAGGCCGCCGCGCAATTGGCCCGGCTGCGGCTCTCGGCGGTGGCCGACAGCACGGATCTGGGCCGCGAGTTCGTGGATCCGGACAACCCCGGTGGTCAGGCGGACACCAGCAAGCCCCACCACACGCTGCGGCCTTACCTCCAGACGGAGCAGGCCTTGGAACGTGTCGCCGAGCCGTGGCGCCACAGCGAAGACGCGCTGATCCGCCGCCGCATCCGCGAAGAGGACGCCGATTTCGCCCGGTTCGAGCAGGCCATGAGGTTGCAGGCATGATCACCTTCGACGACAGAGAACTTCAGGCCGTCCTGGCGAAACTAGAGGCAGCCTGCGACGAGCTGCCGCAGATTGCCGAACAGGTGCGGGGCGAGGCCCTGGGGCATGCGATTCTGGGGGCACGGCTGAATATTTACAGCACGGCTCGAGGCGCTTACCAGCGAACGCAGGACTACCTGCGTGGGCTGGATGCCAGGGCACAGGCGAGCCGTAACCTGGCCAGCGTCACCGTCAGCAACAGCACCGAGTACGCGCTGTATGTGGAGACGGGCCGCGGGTTCAGTTTGCTCGGCCTGCAGGGCATCGCGCTGGAGAATCCGGATCCCACCGAGCCGATCACCTTCGGGCGTAGCGGGCAGCAGTGGTACCTACCAGGGCCGGTGCTTACGGGGGCGCAGGCCTTCGCCTTCTACCGGCTCCAGCAGCTGTTCGGGGAGAAGGTGCGGGCGGCTATGGTGTAAAGCCAGCTCTAACCTTGCCCTCCGCAACGGTTGCGCCAGTCACCGTACAGATGAACTGGCGATGCACCGTGGCCCCGAAGGTATTTTGGGCGTCCATTACATCGCTATAAATCCAACGATCATCAATGTAGTTGGGTGTCTCGGCACGGGGAAAACGGGCCGTGGAGGGGGCATCCAGTTCGCGGCTGATCATCGCCTCGCAGCCGGTTTGAATGTCTGTGGGGCTGGCCTGTGAGAGCGCGAGTGGAACTGGAGCCGAACGCGCCGGCAGCAAGGCCCCACCCAGCCAAATTGCCCCAAAGAAGCCGCCGATCAGCAGGAAAGGCACTGTCCAGCGCCACGGACCCGTCACGGTGCCTACCGGAATGGCCTCCCGCGCCGCCATAACGCGTTCGGCCACCTCAGCATGTTCAGCGCGGTTCCGTGCGCGCTCTTGCTCACTGACGTTCATCCTTCCAACTTACGCATCCCGCCTGACAGGAGTTGCACATGACCCTCCCCAACCTCTCCGGCAAGGCCACGCTGGACACTTCCGAGTTCCGGCAGGGCATCAAGACCGTCCGCGCTGATCTGGCCGCCGTACAGGAGCTGGGCAAGCGCATGGGCACCATCCGCCTCACTGCCGATCTGAGCGCAGCCAAGGACGTCCAGAAGGCCACCCGCGCCATTCGGGACGCCATTCAGGAATCACTCCCCACCGACATGCAGCGCCGCATCGACGACACCTTCGGGGCCTTCAGCCTGGGGGCCAACAGCGCCAAGCAGAGCGCCGCTGTCTTCGAAGCTCAGGCCAGCGCCCTGCGTGCCCGGATCGATGAGTTGGACCGCGCAGTAAAGATCACCCGCGCCGACTTCCAGGCCGGATTCGGCGAGGCCACGCCACAGGAAACGGCCAAACTGTCTGTAGAGATGGCCCGGCTCTCTCGCGAGTTGGAGAAGGTGGGCACCGAGGCACGCGAGAACTTCGGCGAGTACTCCCGCGAAGCCCAAAAGGTGGCCAACGCCAACCGCCTGGCTCAGACCACCGCAGCAGCAGCAAGAGGCGAAATTACCCGCCTCGGGCTGGCCTCGCAGGTCAAGCTGGGCGTAGGCAGCGCGCTGCAGCAGTACGGCTCGCAGGCGGGACTGGCGGCCAATAACATCTTTGGGCTGGCCAAGGCCAGCGACAGCGCGCGGATCGCCCAGGGGCTGTTCGGAAAGACCATCGAGAAGACCGGCCAGGACGTGGGGGTGGCTGCCGAAACGGTGAACCGCCTGCAGGACACGCTGGGCCTGACGGCCGATACGGCCCGCGAGGGCATTCGCGGCCTGTTGCGTCAGGGCTTCACGCTGGAGCAGGCCTATACCTCGCTGGAAGGCGCAGGAGCTTCGGCGCTGGCTGCCGGACGCAGCGCCGCCGATGGTGTGGACGCCCTGGTGGACGCCGTGACCAGCGGCACGTCCGCACGCCTCAACGAAATCGGCGTCTCGGAGAACCTCAGCACGTTCCTGCAGCGCGAGGCCAAGGCCAGAAACACCACGGTGGACGCGCTGGACAAACAGGCCCGCGCGCAGGCCGCCGTCAACCTGATCACCGCTGCCACCTCCGACGAGGTGGGCGATCTCTCCGCCCTGCTGGGCGGCGTGTCGGGCAACCTGAGCGGCACCAGCCGGGCCTTCGACGAGGCGGGCAAGAAGCTGGGCGAGGCCTTTATTCCCCTGCTGACCAACGGGATCCGCATCGTGACCAAGTTCCTGGATGTGTTCAACGATCTGCCGGAAGTGGGCAAGAACACCGTGGCCATCCTGGGTGCGTCCGCTGTCGCCGTGGGCTTTCTGGCCGGTCCGGTATCCAATCTGGCAAAGGGGTACGCCACCATTCGAGATGGTTTGAAAGGGGTCAAGGCCGCCTCCGATGGGCTGGCCTCAGGTGCACAGGCGTTGGGCGAGGGGGCCGACAACATCGCGCAGAACGCCGACGCCTACACCAATCTGGCGGAAAAAGCCCGAACGTTCTATGCCAGCACATCAGCGCGCCTCACCACCTACATCAGCAACACTCTGCTGGCCACCGGCGCCACAACCGTGTTCAGCAGAGCGTTTCTAACCGCTGTCGCCAACACCACCCTCTTCACCACTGCCCTCGGCGCGGTCACGGTAGGACTGGTGGCCGCTGTGGCTGGCGTAGCCGCACTGGCCGCTGGCGTGGGGTATTTCTCGGTCAAGCTGATCAAGGAAACCCAGGCCATCTACGATCAGATTGACGAGGCCAATCAGTCCAGCTTTGACGCCACCATGAAGCGCGTCGCGGCTCTGACCAAGGAGGGCACCGAGCTGAGCCGAGCGCAGGCCCGCGTGCTGATCATCCAGCAGCAGCTCAGTGATGCCCAGCAAGGCGATCTGGTGGGCGTCACGGCGTTCGGCGAGCGCATCTACAAGGTCAACGAGGAGGCAGTCGCGCGCTATCAGGGTGCGCTGGTGGATGCGAGAGGCGAGGTTACCCGCCTGTTCACCGAAGCGCAGCGCCGGGGCCAGCTGAACCTCAAGCTGACCGAAGATCAGACCAAAGCCGTGCGCGAGCTGCAACGGGCCCTGGAAGGCCGCGCGTTCAACCTGAAGATTGAAGGGCTGTCCGACATGCAAGCCGATCTGGCCCGCGTGGGCCGGGATTTCGCTCAATTGCGCGAGGAGTTCAAGAAGCCTTTCGTGGTGGAGGGCAAACTGATGGATCCGGCCCAGACCCCGGCCCTGCGTCAGGGACTGGCCCAGCTTGACGCCGGGCAGGAGGCCGAGCGGGCGTCGATTCGCAAGCGCTACGCCGACGAGGCCCTGGACGTCGCGAAGCGCTCGGCCGTCGAGGTCCAAGACGCTGAGATTGCAGCCATGCGGGAGGGCCAGGCCAAGAAAACGGCCCTGCGTCAGCAGGAACTCCTGGCCGTGCAGCGTGACGCCGACGAGCGGATTGCCGCCCTGGCCGACTTCCCGGAACAGCAGCAGCAACTCGAAGAGGACACCCGCCAGATCATCGCGGCCAAGCGCCGCGGCTGGGCCGAGGAAGACCGCCAGCTGACCATCGACAATGGCAGGCGTGTCGTAGAGGCCGAGAACCGCGCCGCTTCCGCCGTCATCGAGGGTATGGAAGACGGTCTGGCCAAGCGGGAAGCCCTGCGCGCTCAGGAGCTGGCCAGCGTGCGCCGGGATGTGGCAGACCGGGTGGCGGCCCTGGCCGGTGACGCGGCGGCACAGGCAGGGGTACAGGCTGCTGGCGAGCTTGAAATTGCGGCCAAGCAGAGCGAGCAGAATCGCGCTCGGCTGGCCGAGGCACGCGAGACCGCCCGACTCATCGTGGATGCCGAGACCAGCGCCCGTGACGGCACAATTGCTGCCATGGCCGATGGCCGGGTCAAGCGGGAGGCCATCCGCGCCGCTGAGCTCCTGGACCTGAAAGCCAGCATCGCTGAGAAAGTGGCCGCGCTGGCGGATGATCCCGAGGCGCAGGGGCGCGTGCAGGCCGCCGGTGACCGGCAACTCGCTGCCAAACGGCTGGAGCAGGACCGTCAGCGCGTTGCCGAGGTAAGCGAGACCGAGAAGCTGGTGCAATCGGCCCGCGACACGGCCCGCGCCGCCGAGATTGCGGCCATTCAGGACGAAGGTCAGAAGCGCCAGGCCGAACGCGAGAAGGAGCTGGCCGACTTCCAGCAAACGCTGACCGATCGGCTGGAGGCCTTGCGCGACTATCCGGCCCAGCAGCAGGCCGTCCTGGAAGCCGCGCAACAGCAAGCCCGCGCCTTGCAACAGCGCTACGCCCAGGAGGATGCCCTGGAGGCCACCGCACGCGCCCAGCGCATCGCCGACGCCTATCTGAAGGCGCAGGACGCCCAGTTCGCTGCCGAGCAGGCCGGACGCGACAACCAGGCGGCCCGCTACGAGCTGGATCTGGCGCGGCGGCTGGCCCGTGTCGAGGACAATGCGGTCCAGACCGCAGAAATCGAGGCTGAGGCGCTGGGTGAACGCGCCCGATTGGTGGAGGCTGCGGCGCAGGCCCAGTACCTCCAGGACCAGCAGCGCCTCGTGAGCAGCCGTGACCGGGCACTGAGCGATACCAAACTGAGCGCCGACGAGCGGACGGCCATCTGGCGTGAGTACTACGCCAACCTGAATCAGCTGAGCGGCGCCTTCCAGGCGGGCGAAAAACAGCGCCTCGTCCAGCAGGAAAACGACGCCCGTCAAGCCGCCGAGGCCGTGCGACTGGCCCGAGTTGGGGAAGCGAACCGGCCCGTCGAACAGAGCCAGTCCCGTGTTCAGGAGTTGCAGCAGTCGCGCGATCTGGCCGCGTCGGACGCCGAACTATTCATCATCGCCCAGCAGATCAGCGCCGAGCGCGAGAAGCAGCTCACCCTCCTGTCCCAGCAACTCGCCGGTCTGGGGGGCGTGAACCTGACAGCGCAGGAACGCGCTGCCGTGGAGGAGAAGATCAGAAGTATTCAGCACGATCAGGCCCTGGCCCTGAAAGACCAGCAGGCCCAGCAGCAGAGCCTGCGCGTAAGCGCCCTGGACCGCCGGGACGCCGAGGCGCAGTACGCCGAAAAGGTGGCCCGCACCGCCGGTGAACTGGAGGCCGCCCGCCAGAAACAACTCGCAGTCGCCCAGGCCCGGCTGCGGGAACTGGACGGTCAGATCGCTGCCGAAGGCCAGGAGGAGAAACGCAACGCCCTGGTGGCGCAGCGCTTCATCCTCCTGGGGCAAATAGCAGACCTGACACAACAGGAGGCCAGCGCTCCCATCGACGCTGACGAGCGCCGGTTGAAGCTGTACCAGGCCCAGGCCCAAACCCGGCTGATCGCCAATGGCCTCGCCGATAACGAGGCGGCCACCGCCCAGCTCACCCTGCAGATCGCCGCGCAGGAACTGCTAATCGCCAACCGCCGCGTGGAAGCGGCGGGCAACCAACTGGCCCTGGAAGCGGCCCAGACCGAACAGGCCCAGGCCCGACTGGCGTTCGCCCAGGCGTACGCGGCAGCTCAATCCAAAGTCCTCCAGGCGCCCACCCCACAGCCCCTATCGGCGCCCAGCATCAGCGCACCCCAGGACCCGCGCAAGCGGCAACAGGAGCTGCGTCAGCAGGCCCTGGACGATCTGGGCCGCGAGTTGGAGTTGCAGAACAAATTGCAGGACGTGGCCGAGGCCCGGAGTAGGGGGCTCGCCCAGCTCGCCGGAAGCGCCGACGACGCGGTCGCCAGCGCGGCGCTGGAGCTGCGGCTGACCCGCGAGCGGCTGGACCTGACCGAGGCCCAGCTGAGCCGGGACGATCTGGGGGCGGCGGGCCGCGCGGCACTGGGCCAGAAGCGAATTGAACTGCTGCTTAAAGAGGAGGAACAGCAGCGCAAGCTGAATGAAACCCGACTGGCCGCAGCCCGATTGACCGAGGTGCTGGAACTGGCCGAGGGCCGCCTGGCCGAAGCACTGGCTGGAGGGAGCGCCGAGTCCAACCGAGTCACGGTGGCCACCCGCCAGATTGCCGAATCGCGCCGCGTGCTGACCGCCGCCGAGCGGGACTATGCCCAGGCCAGACGGGATGCGGAGCAGGTCGGCAGTTCGGCCAACCTGGAGAAATTGAAGACGGCCACCGACGCCGTAGCGGACGCAGTGGGCAACCACCGCAGCGCTGTCCGCAATCTGGCCAACGAATACCGCACGCTGATCTCTCAGATGGACGGGGTCCGCGACGCCGGCGACAAGTTGCGGCAGGTGGCTTATGGGGACACCGCCCCCTTCAACGCCGCCAGAGAGCAAGAGCGTCTGGCGGCGATCGCCCAGCGACGCGACGCGGCTCAGCGTGAACTGGCGCAGGCGCTCTCCGGCGGTCAGCCCGAACAGATCGCCCGCGCCACCGAGGAGCTGACCAGACAGCAGGAACGCTACACCCGTCAGATTGAGGTGCTGGGCAAGAACGGCGTCCGGGTGTCGGATCTCGGCCAGCGCGAAACCCAGCGACTCTCCAACGTGGTGGACGCTCTGGGCATCCAGTATGACCGTGAGGCCGTGACGCTGGCTGAGCGAGCCCGCATCATCGATCAGGAGGCCGAGAACGCCCTGACGCTCCAGGGGGCCGCCGAGACGTTCGACGCAGGAACAGACCGGCTGGTGGCGGCCCTGGAAAGCACCGTGGCCAGCCTGACCGCCGCCCTGCAACAAGACAGCCTGGAGCGGCAGCAGCAGACCCTGGTGGACCGGGAAATTGCCGGACGGGTGGCTGCTCCTGCAGTGCCTACCCTGCCCCCGCGCGTGGTGACCGCCCCGGTCACCCCTTTCACCTTTGATCTCAGGGCGCTGGACCAGCTCGCATCCAGGCTCGCTCCCCCCAAACTGCCGGAAGTGCAGCCTGTCATGGTCACGGGTGACGCTGCCCGGTCTATCGGCCGGGAGGTAGGCCGGGAAGTCGTCGGCTCGCTGGCCAGTGCGAGGCCCAGCGCCACCGCTCCAATCAACAACTACGCCGGAGACACCTACCACCTGACCGTCAACGGTGCGCCCGGCCAGTCGCCAGAGGTGGTGGCCGACATCGCCATCCGGAAACTTGAAGACCGTGCCCGGCGTTCCGGGCGGAGGTGCCCGCCATGAAACGTTACCAACTGACCATCGGCGGCGTCGAACTCAACCCCACGGTGCCGCCCCAGGCAGTGAGGCGCACCGGCGGCGGGCGCAGCGTGATGGAGGCCGTGAGCATCAACGGCACGGTCATGCACACGCGCGGCCACCGCACCGCCCGCCGCATTCAGATCACCTCTCCTGGACCGGAATGGGTCCTGCTCTCAGACCAGGTGGCCGCGTTGCAAGCGCTGACTGCTGGCGCTGCCTTCACGGTCACATTTGGAGAGGGCTACGAGACAGCGGGCACCTTCACCGGCTGCCTATTTGACGGCGACGCTGTCTTCGAGCCGAAGCGCCAGAGCGCGTACGCCAACTACAACTTCACCATCTACATTCCCCAGGAGGCATGATGCCCAGAGCAGTTGAATTGCACGCCGCCGACGGCACGCCGCTGGCGGCTTTTGACTTCGGGACTGTGCTGCCCGGCACCAGCAGCGCACCCGTCCCTATCCGCTTCCAGAACACGGGCACGGTGGGCGTGAACATCAAGGTCTGGGTGGAGAACGCGGCCACCTCGGACGGCGCCCTGAGCTTGAGCTTCGGTGCGGTGGGCGTGACCGCGCTCACCGAGGCAGACGCCGATGACCTGGGCATCCTGGCCCCCGGCGCGGTCCTCTCGGGCGAGGCCAGTTATGTGGTTCCCCCCGAGAGCGAGGGCGTCATGCAGGCGCAGTCCGTTCTCAAGTTCAAGTACGGCTAAGCCATGCCGATTCTGATTCTCGGCGGAGGCCCCGCCAGCGATCCGTCCGGCTTCATTCAGGGGCCGCCCGCGACGTTCACGGCCGCCACTGCTCAGGTGGTGACGCGCGGCGCCCTCTTCGTAGCCCGCTCCAGCCCGGACTACATCACCAGCAGCGTCCCGTTTCAGGCCCAGAGCTTGCCGCTGGCGGTCACGTACGGCGGGGCGGCCACTCTCTATCACGCGCAACTCAGCGGACTGCCCGGGCCGGTCCTGTCCTGGGACTACAGCCACACCGGGCAGGACGAGGAACTGACGGCCGTGGTGCGCGGCCTGTTCGGCACGTCCATGCCGACGGTCATCCTGAACGCCGAGGCGCAGTCGGCGGGCGGCAGCACCCTGGCACGGCTGCCCACGCGGACCTTTCAGAACATGGGGCAAGAACCCCAGGAAGATGTGGGCGCCTTCCGGACCACCTTCCGGTTCAAGGAGAGCGTGGCCACCATCCTCAAGCGCCTCCCGCTGGAAGAAATGATCCACTGGAAGCAAAACCCCACGCCAGACCCCTGCCTGAACGTGCGCCAGCGGCAGAACATCAGCACCCTTGTCCACGAGATTATGCGGCGGTACGGCGATTTCTCGCTGGAGTTCGATCCGCTGGCTAAGTCGTTTTTCGAAGAGGGGCGCAAGGAATTCAGCACCGAGGGCTTGACACCAATGGACGTGTGGGACGCGACGTATGGACTACTGGGCATGGGGATCTACATGCTGCCGGACCCACAGGCCCGGCGCTTCGTGGGCCGGTTTGCGGACCCGGTAGACACACGCGGCGGACCGTACATTTCGCCGGACTGGATCACCCAACTGTCGCAGGGGCGCGAGCTATTGCAAACGCCCGTCCGGTTGACCCTCACGGGCGCCGATCAACCGCTGCCGCTCAAGCCCGAGATCATCCTGGCCATGCTCGGCAGTGACCCGGCCGCTGCCGAGGTGGCGCGCGAACTGCTGCCGGAACAGGAGTGGTATGACCCGCCCGAAAGCGCAGGTACAGCGCGCATCCAGCGCGGGTACAAGAAAAGCGGCGGCCAGATGGTTTCAACCGTTGAAATCACCACCGACGACATTGAGGTCAATGAGACGGTGGGTGACGAGCCGTTCTACCGGCTGTGGCGTGGCGTCGCCACCGGATACAAGCGCAGCCGGACCACCTATGACCCCGCCTGTCCGGGGCGGCCCATGCTGGAGATCACCGAGAGCAAATCCTGGGCGTTCGACGCGCAGACCGTCGGCGGGAGCTTTCAGGTCTACGGCCCAGGCCTGTACCGCAGTCTCTCCGTGGGCGACCTCGTCTCGGACGAAACCACCGTGACCACCTACCGCTACAGCCCGCAGGGGTATCTGGCGGCCAAGACCACGTCCACCCGCCGTCTCGCCAGTCTCAAGCAGGACGGCGCCGAACTGACCCCTGACGAGCGCGGGCCGCTGGAGGCGCGCGAATACACTGTCACGACTCAGACCGAACAGTGGCAGCCGATTGGGGGCGGGCGCTGGCTGCATACCCCCGGCGTCAGCGGGCAAACGCTGGTACCGGTCTACGATGCCGAGAGCGGCGAGGCCATCCGTACGGCCAGCGTCGCCCGTGCCTCGCCGGACGCGCCGCGCATCACCGATCAGGCCCCGCCCAGCTACGACTGCAACGCCTGTGACCTCAAGGAGATTCTGGACCCGACAGGCGCAGTGTTCCGTGTGGGTGACGCGGGCTTTGCGGACGCCCAGGAGACGCAGATTGCCTTCCTCGAACCCGAGGCGCTGATTCCCGTAGGCACGCTGCTGCTGGCCCGCGACTGGGGCCGCCTCATCACGAGTCTGAGCGTCCCACTGCCGCTGGGCTACCTGCCGGGAACGTGGGTGTCGTTTGGCGAGGGTCAGGACTCCGGGCGCGTACGCGAGTTGCGAATGGGTCAGGCCGAGGGGGAGACGGTCATCACCTCCACTCTGACCCTTTCGCGGCCCGATTACCTGCTGGGCAAGCCGAACCAGGCGGCGCGCGATGACCTGCTGGCCGACTACGCTTCCGGGCGGGCCGTCATGCTGGCCGGCAAGCCGGGAGGGGCGCTGGCCCGCATCGTACGCGGCTGGAATGTCACGGCGGTCCAGCCCATCACCGAACTGGGCTTTATCGCCTTCCGCACCGGCTTTCCGCCGCGTCCGGGCGACGAGATCGAATGGAAGCTGGTGCGCGGCCAGCGGGAGGCCACGGGTGCGCGATGACCTGATTGGACTGATTCTCGGATGTGGCTGCCGGAAGCGGTGCTGCTGCGGCGAACCGGAAGCCCGCGCCCCCGAGCCGCAGGGGGGCAACCTATTTCAGCAGGCCGGACGCGGCACGCCGCCCCTGCATGTTCCGGAGGATTCTCCCTTTATCCCAGTGATTCAGTCGTTTGACTCGCCGCAGCGGCCGGGCCACTGGGGGCAGCCCCATTTGCCGGGGGTGGACCCGGACGGGACGTTCACCGGCACGGGCGGCAGCGTGGGGGAGGCGGTGGCGGTGCTGGACGACGGCAGCCTGTTGCCGGTCAGTTCCGTGGTGGTGGACCACGCGGCGCGGACCCTGAGCTTTCCGCGCATCGTCAGTCAGGTCAACGATGATCCGGATACCACGGCGATTGAGTGCAGCAAGCTGTCCAGCGACGTCTTGAACAGCGACGGTGATCTGGCAGGCGACCCGCGCTACCGGCCCGTCGGGTGGACCGTACAGAGCGGGACGTGGGGGCAGACGACGTATCAGACCCGGCTTTACCACTATGCGGGCGGCTTTACGGACCTGGACGACGCGCAGGCGATCGCCACCTCGGGCAGCGTCCGCTACGGGCGACTGATGACGGGAGGCGTGGTGCTGGACCCTTACCGCCTGATTGAGTTCTGGGATCAATGGGGGGAGGTGGACCCCCGCAGGCCCCTGCTGACCTTGTGGCGGCGCTACCGGCGCGTGCAGGGGTACGGGGAAGTCATCGGGGGCAGCCCGGACTGGGGCACGATTACGGCCACGGTGCAGGAGCGCACGCTGGGCGACTGGGAGAGGGATGGCGTGACTCCGTACTATCCAGAGGTCCGCACGGTCCAGACGAGCAGCCAGCTGTACTGGGTTATCAGCTCCGCCCCGACGGCGCCGCCGCCGCCACCCGGTCAGCGCTGGGCCAGCCCGGACGGGCAGGTGACGGTGTTCGGTCCCTACACCGATGACCACGCGGACCTGACCGATTCCGAACTGACTGCTTACGGGCACACCTTCGCCGGGGGCAGTTGGGCGGCGCTGTGCGGGCCGGTGGTTACGCCTGAGAGGCAGACAGGCGGCCACCCCGAGCCGTGGATCTTGCACGAGTTGGGCAACGTCATCACGCGCATCACTCCGGACGGGGAGGCCCAGACGATGAACCGCGCCGACTTCGAGGCGCAAACCCTTCGCCTGAATGACCGGGCCTTTCTGCGCTTCAATCCCGTCGGCACCCTGTTCAACACCTGGCCGCCTCAGTGGGCCTTTGCCGAATGCGGCAGAGGCGACACGCTGGAACAGGTGCGGGCGGTGGCACTCCATGACCCGTGGCGTGACAGCGTGAAGGCGCAGGTGCCCGAGGGGACAACGCTGCCGCCGTGGTGGTTCTGGCCGGCGCGCCCCCGGCGACGTCCGCCCGCCGCCGTCTCGTCCGCCCCGCTGGGGCTGGCGCTGGCCGACGTGCTGGAGGCCGCTGGCGGCACAGACCCCGGAGGCAGTTCATGAGAGACGAACGGTTGCGGCGCGGGCAGGCGCCCTTGCTGCTGCCCACGACGGTCCTCATTGACGGGAAAGCGTCGGCGTCAGCGGTGCAGGCCCTGGCCAAGCGCATTCTCTACCCGCCTGCCGGGTGGCCCGAGGAACTGGATGACCGGCGTCAGGTCAGGGGCAAGCTGACGGTGACCTTCGCCGGTGAACTGCCCGGCGGGGGGCGTGCGGTGCTGCTGCTGCGGGCCAGACAGCGCAGCGTCCCCCTGATGGACTCGCAATTCGGTCTGTTGCAACCACTCGGACACAACGCGGGGGCGCGCGGGTGGCAGCCCTTCGTGTTGCCGATAGGCCTGCCCCTGACGCCCGACATGACCATTCAGTTCAACATCAATGCCCCGTTGTCCCGCCTGCTGCTGGGGCGCGGCTAAGGAGACGCATGTATACACCGAATCCGATTATTTTTCTGGACACCCCGGCAGAAGGCATGGTCCTGGCCGTGGGCGCAGGGCGCGGCGGACTGGCCGGATACATCTTGTTGGGGCAGGAGGGCGCGGCGGCCACCGTGGAGGTCAGCGCGGACGGTGGTGGGTCCTGGGCGGCCCCAGCCTTCCCGCACACCCTGGCGGACGGCGAACAGCTGCGCCTGACGCGGACGAGTGGCCTGACTGCCGCCTCGACGCTGCTGGCGCTGGTGCCAGTGGACGAGGGGGAAGCACCCGGCGGTGACGGTCCCCCAGCCAATACGGGCGGCGTCCTGGCTAACGGCGTGCCAGTCGCAAACGTCAGCGCCGAGTGGAGTACCCGCCCCGACGGCGGACAGGCCATCTTCAGCGCCGAGATTCCAGAGGGGATGACCTATCTCGTGGTCAACATTGAGGGGGGGGTTGGGGCCAGGGATATTGGTGCCCGTTATGGCGCTCCGGACGCACCCCCTGAAATCAACTCCATTGATGATCCAGTGGGGACGGATCACATCTTCACCCTGGACAACCCGCAGGCAGGCACCTGGTACATCTACGTGGCAGACCACTATGAGCCGCCCGCGACAAGCGGCGCGACGCTGACCGTGACCTGGGGCTGACCACCCCCTGCGCTACCGCGCCAGCAGCGGCACGGTCTACCGCCTTGCCATGACGCCTGAAGTCTGAGCCCGATCCGCCCCAGCCCCCTGCCACCGAGCCGGGGGCTGACCTCTTGGAGGTACCCACATGGGATTCCTGGACAAGCTGAAATTGAAAGACTGGCTGAGCGCGAAGAACGCGCCCACCCGCAAGGCCGTGCTGTACACGGTGGACGACGCGACGGGCGAGGCCGTGCCGGTGGCCGCCGGGCAATTGGGTGGTGGTGGCACGGCCTCAACAGTAACTGCAACCTACCCGCCCGAAGCCCTGGCGGTGGGCGCGGCGGACGCCAGCCTGACGGTGCCGGATGGCGCCAACCGCGCCCTGATAACCGTCACCGTTGGAACGGCCCGCTTGGGCCTGGGCAGCCCAGCTAGCGCCCCGGTGTACGCCGTGGGTGAGGGAGTTGGGATCAGCGGGGCGCAGCTCGCGGCCCTGCGCCTGGTACGGGAGGGCCCGGCGGACGCAACCGTGCGCGTGGACTACTGGAGGGAAGCATGATCCCTCTTCGTAAGACTCCAGGTGCGGGCACGTCCCTGCCCGCAGGCGGCACGTCGGGGCAAGTGCTGGCGCAGACGAACAGCGGGCTGGCGTGGGTGGATGCGCCGACGGAAGGAGTAGTGCCTCGCCTTTCTGCACAGCCAGCGGGGAATGCCGCGCTGCCGCGTAGTGGAGTCATTACCCCCACAATTTTTCAATTCAACAATGTGGCCTGGGAGTTCACCCCCACTGCCGACATCACAATCACGGGCGTGGATTATCTTGCTGGGCCATCTGGCAGCTCCGAGGCGGACGTCGCTTTTTACATATGGGATGTTGAGACTCGAGTCAATTTGCCCATCAGCGGCAACGTCGCAATCGCTTCCAACAATTACAGGGTGATATTCGATACCCCAATTGCGTTGACCGCTGGGAAAAAGTACCGAATAAATGAGCAGACAACCAGCGCAAATTCGCGCACGTCCAGCACGCAGCCCATTTTTACTGGGATGCCCTATGACACGGCGACGTTGTACATGTCCAGCCGGATTGATGGCCGATACCCCAACGAGCCGATTTCGACGGCTGACTATGGCTACCCGCCATTTGACCTGTTGATTCAAGTCCCAGCGAATCCGAAGGGCGTCATCGGCCCGCTAGACCCAGCCGACATGCCCCACGTCTCAGACCTTGCCCTCCTCCCCAATGGTGGCCAAGCACTTTACACGGGCGTCACTCCTCCCCGCCCGGTGTACCGCGCTCCTGACGGCACCCTGTACTACGGCCCGGCATACAGCCACCAGCCCTAACGCCCGGCCTGACCAATCTAGGCTAAACCCCGTTGCCCTCGCCCTCAAAGCGGGGGCTTTCCTGTGAGCCAAAAAGGAAATCATGACCAAAACCACCCGCGCCTGTCTGCTGCTGCCGCTGCTGCTTATGGCTTGCCAGAGCCCACAGAAACAGGCCAGCACGCCCCGCACCCTGCTCACGCCGCCCCAGACCACCAGATCGCCCACCGTGCAGGTCAACGGCCAGCCCCTGGCGAGCGGCGTGACCCTGAACCCAGGCGACACCATCATGATCACGCTGCCAGCCACGCCGCCGGTGGTGGTGACGCCGGCCCCAGTGCCCCCGGCACCCACCCCCACGCCGCCCCCGGCGGGCACCTGGACGGCCCTCGCCAAAGAGGCCGAGAAGTTCACCCTCACCGCTCCCAGCACCGTGCGCTACGGCACCGGCGATACCTGGAACGTCCGGGAGGGGCTGACCGGCACGCTGACCTGCGGCAACGCCCTGTTCGGCGATCCGGCGGTGGGGAAAACCAAGTACTGCCAGCTGTTCGTGCCCGCACCGCCCGCCGTGGTGGTCCCGCCGCCCTTCGACGGCCCGCTGACCATCACCACGGGCGGCACCTACAGCGGGCGCTGGGAGAGCCAGGACCCCGCCGTCCCCGCCGTGACCGTCAAGACCGCAGAGCCGGTGATCCTCGAAAACTGCGCCGTCAGGGGACCGGGCCACCTGATCTCCGCCCGCTGGGTGCATACCCGGCTAACGGTGCGCGGGTGCGAAGGCCAGGACACCAGCGACGAGACGGCAGGGCGCTTCCTGGCCGTCGAGGGTGCGGTCTCGTTGGTGGTCGAGGACAACGTGCTGCGCCGCACGGGCGGCATCTACCTGAACAGCATGGACAAGGCGCAGACCGAGAACCGGCTGGAGATCACCGGCAACCGCGCCTACGACATCAACGGGTTGAAGGCAGGCGGCAAATCCTACGTGCAGTTCTTGCAGCTGAACAATGTGCAGGACCAGAGCGGCCTGATCGCCTGGAACCGCGTCGAGAACCGCCCTGGGGACTCTGCCGTCGAGGACGTGATCAACCTCTTTGACACTTCGGGCAAGCCGGGCGCACCGATCAGCATCCACAACAACCTGATCATCGGTGCGTACGGCACGCCTCCGGAGAGCGGTTACAGCGGCGGCGGGATCATGCTGGGCGACGGTGACGGCGCCGAGCTGGAGGCTGTGGGCAACACAGTCATCGAGACCAGCAACTACGGGGTGGCCTCTGCTGGAGGCAAGAACATCCTGATCAAGGGCAACACCGTGCTGGGCCTCGGCAAGCTGCCGGACGGCACCATCCTGGACGCCAATCCAGATGCGGGCATCTACGCGCGCAACTATTCGGGGTCCAAGACCTTCGATCCGAAAACCATCACCGTGGTGGACAACCTGGTGGGCTGGGGCCGGCCTAAACCCGGCAAGCCGGACGCCAGCTGGAACTACAGCGTGACGGCAGGCACCAGCACCAACAACCGGACCGTCGTGCCCACTGAAGCGCTGATCGCCCAGGCCGTACGCAACTGGGAGGCCGCCTATGCGGCGCGGTAAGGCAACCCTGACGAGCAAGCTGCTGTCCGCCGCCCTGTTAACCGGGGCGGCGCTTTCGTGGCCTGCACTGGCCGCCCTGAATGTTCCCGCCAATCCACCCAGTGACCTCTTCTGTCAGCCGCTGGTCTTCCGTGATCAGGTGCTCGGCATCGGGTATCAGGCCGTGATCCGCGCGGCCCCTGGCTGCCAGAAGGCCACGCTGGTACGCAAGGAAAATTTCTTCACCGGCTCCACTGAGCCCCCCCTCCTGATTCCTGTGGGCGAAGTGCGGCGGGTCTGGCTGTTCACGCACCGGCTGACCTACACGCTGGATCGCCAGACCTGGCGGCGGGCGGTGGTGCGCTGATGGAACGCCCGATGTACAGCCGCTGGGACTTGCTCAATCCCACCAACATCCTGGCCATCCTGCTGTTCGGGATGGCCTTCGTGGTGTACCACCGCCCAGCGATGCCCATCCTCTACCAGGGCTACTCGCAGTTCACGACGATCATGCCGTGGGCGTGGTGGGGGTGGACGGCTGCGGGCATCGCCCTGCTGCTGCTGCTTTCCCCGCGTGCTGGTCCGCTGCGCCTGCTGGCACACGCCTTGTGCGGCACCTACCTACTGGCGGTGGCCGCGTCCTTCGGCGGGGCGAACGGCATCGCGTTTGGCGTCACCACCTTCACCATCCTGGCGGGGGCCAGCGCCCTGCTGTTTGCCCGAACGGCGGTCCACTGGGCCGCACAGTCGAGTTGGTGGGCGCAGACGGTGCGCCGTCCGCCCCGCTGGCTGCGACGACTGGCAGGAGTGCCCAAGCCCCGGCATCACGGGCCGCGAGGCCTTCGTCGCCTGAGGGGCATCTCGAACAAGAGGCGAGGTGGATAGCGTGGATTTGACCCCCGTGATCAGCCAGATCATGAAGGGCGGGCCGGCAGCCATCGTGCTCAGCATCCTCTACGGCCTGGCCATGCTGGTGCGCGAGATCCGGGGCGGCAAAGTCTCCGCGGGCCAGAACGCTGACCTCGTGGCCCGTGTCGGCGCGCTGGAGACTGAAATGCAAAAGATCAAAGACTTGCTCGAAGAAGCGCAGGGCGAGGCCCACCGGCTGCGCTACCAGCGCGATCAGGCGCGCGTCCGAGTGGAATACCTGGAGCAGCTGCACAACGTTCAGCCCCGCACGAAATGGCCGGAAGAGGAGGACTCGTGATCACCCCCGAATTGGTCCGCGCGCTTGGCCCTCGCCTGAGTCCAGAGCGCGCCGAAGAACTGGCCGCGCCGCTGGCGGCCGCCGCGAAGACCGCTGAAATCGACACCCGGTTGCGCGTCGCGGCTTTCATGGCGCAGGCCGCCCATGAGACCGCCGGATTCCGCTACCTGACCGAGGTGTGGGGGCCAACCGCCCAGCAGCTCCGGTACGATCCGGCCAGCGGCTCCAGCCTGTCGCGCACCCTGGGCAACCTCCAGCGAGGTGACGGCTTCACCTTCCGGGGGCGCGGCATTTTCATGCTGACGGGGCGGCACAACTACCGCCTGTACGGCGAACTGCTGCGCCTGCCCCTGGAAGCGCAGCCGGATCTGGCCGCCCGCCCGGACGTTGCGGCCACTACCGCCACCACCTACTGGACCCAGCGTGCGCTGACCGCGTTCGCCGACGTGGGGAACTTCCGCGAGATCACCCGGCGCATCAACGGCGGGTACACCGGCTGGCCGGATCGGCTGCGCCTGTACAACCTGGCGCTGTCCTTGCTGCCCGAGACACCGCCGCGCGTGCTGCTGGTGGATCTGGCTGGCAACACGGTGGAGTGGAGCGGCCGCCCTGACCGGTTCGGCGACATCGTGCTGTCGCCTGCCCTGATTGCCCAACTCAGGATCGTCTACGCCTCGCCCGGTGGACCGTGGAGTTACCCCGGCCTGCGGGTGTGGGTTCGCCGCAGTGGGGACATGGTGCTGGAGCGTGCCCCCACGTAAGCCTTTGCACCACACAGAATCGGCCAAAAGCGGAGCGCGTGGTCTTGATTCCACGACTGTTGACCTTCTGCCGCTCCTGAAAAGCGTTGATCAACGCGTTCAACCCAACTTGGATGTGCCGCCAAGAATCATTTCCTCAAGTGCCCTCAGCCGCTGAAACACGTCCTGATTCACTGCCACTGACCGCTCGTAAAAATCCTCCTCGTCAAGTTCGGGTGGGCAGGCATTCAAGATGACGGTCAATGACAGGCTCTGATACGAATAGGTAACCTTGAGGTCTCCAGTCATGTGGCCAGTGATCTTGAACCATTGCGCATCCCAAAACACGGGGTAGGGCGCGTCGTGGTGATCGTCATCGATGATGTACACCTCAAGCCTGTTCGGGAAATGGACCAGTCCTAAAACGGCATATCGCTTTCCCACCGTCAAGCCTTCGGTTTTACGGATACACATCGCAATCATCTCCATTCTCCGCTCCTTTGACGACGGTAACAGACCTGCTTGATTTCTCGCCGACACGTTCAACTATCGAGCCCCTAACCTACCCACCCAATCCGTCGCCCGTCTCTGCGTCAGGCCCGCCAGTGTGCGGGCCGTTTTCATTCCGCCGGAGGAACCCCTTTGAGGAAATACCCCCTGTCCATCCTCGCCCTGCTCTTGATCAGCATAGCCCTCGCCCAGGACGCCATTCCCGGCGTGCCGTCCGAGTACCAGGCAATCGTGACGCTGATCGTCAGCCTCGCCACCGGCTACGTGGTGCTGGCGCTGACCGCCATCTGCAAGAAGTGGTTCGGCACGAAAGGGCCAACCACCGTAGGGGTCAGCGCCGCGCTGTCCCTGCTGGCAGGATTCGGCTTCACCGCTTACGCCGCCCTGGCCGTGCGGGGTGACCTGCCGTGGACGCAGGCCCTGCTCTCCGCCGCGCTGGGCTTCATCGGCGCGAACGGTGCCTACATCGCCCGTGTGTTCGCCGCCTCCAGCGCACTCAAGACAGCCGCCGCCGAAGGCGCAAAGGACTCCGCATGAAAATTGATCTCTCTACCCTCCAGCAGCTCGCGGGCGTTCCAGACCTCATCAAGGAAGTGCTAGCCGCTTTTGCTCATGCGCCGACGGTAGTGCAGGACCCCCGGTTCCTGCTCAGCCTGGTCCGCAGCGGCGTCGACGTGGCCGCCGCCCCCGACGACGAGGGCCGCCGCGAAGTCATTCAGATTGCCGTGGCCCGCATCACCCGCGAATTCTCCTGAGCGTGCCCTGCTGCGCTCTGCCCCTTCCTGGAGTCACCATGAAAAAGAACCTGATTTTGACCTGCATCCTGCTTTCCGGCGTCGCACTCACGTCCTGCGCCCCCACCGCCCTTGTCGGCACTGCGGCGGGTGCGGCTCAGTCCACCCAGGCCAGCTACACCGCCGCCGGCGGTCTGTTCATGCTGAAGAATGCGGATCCGGTCCCGGCTTTAAAGATTGTGCTGGTGCTGGACGGCGTGACCACTACGGACCCACGCTGCAACCGGACCACAGACGGCATCACGTCGTGCCGCCTGGGCGACGTGCCTGCCAACGGGGTCACACAGGCGCTGGCGTTCACGGGCAAGATCGTGAGCGGCTCGGTCACCTGGCGCACGCCAGAGGGCAAGCTAAGGGCGCTGCCCGTCGTGCCTCAGTAACGGACAAGACAGGCGATTGAATGCCCCCACCCCGGCCATGTGGCTGCGGGTGGGGGCTTTTTTTCGTTAAATACATCAGGAGGACCAGTGGTAAAACCCAAGCTCTAGATTTATAGCTGCTTTAAATAATGTTCATGAGCTTCTGAATCCATGAATGCAAACGATAAGCCGTTGAAAGTAAAAATGCCCTCTAGTTTATCACCATCTCTAGTCCAGCCAATATGATTATCGGATTCAGATTGGATAGCAGAAATTCTCTGTAGTCCTGCATTAATCATGGCGCGCCTCGTTGCCAGTGCCAACGATTCCATATATTTTTTCTGTTTAAATTGCTTTATTTTCTGACGTTTGTAGGCAGGTATTTTAAAAGCATTTTGCAAGCCCTTCAATTCTTTTCGATACAGCTGGCGGAAATTCAATCCTATAAACTCTACCCTTCCTTGAGATTCGACGATTTGGATACGTGCGATAGGCAGGGCAAAATCGATCCAACCAATGCCGTGTTCTGCAAACACCATCATCAAATCTTCGGCGAACTTTTCAAAGATGGGCAGGTGGGACTCATTGCTGATTTTAAAAATATCAGCAACCGTAGAGTCTATATCTTTCCAAAAACCTGCTTCGTCAAAATGAAATTCTTCTTTTTCGGCATTACTTCCATCTTGCCAGCTGCGAATTTTTTCAGTGAGCTCGCTTTTACTCAGCTCCCCTCTAGCAGTAGATAAAGCCATATTACGGAGTTCATCAATTGGAATAGGGACGGCCCCATTTAACTCGAGGAAGATTAATGTAGACGTTACGGCAGTACGCTTATTTCCTTTGACAAACGCGTGATTGTTGGTTAAGTGATACAAATAG
Source organism: Deinococcus radiopugnans ATCC 19172 (assembly GCF_006335125.1). NCBI lineage: Bacteria > Thermotogati > Deinococcota > Deinococci > Deinococcales > Deinococcaceae > Deinococcus > Deinococcus radiopugnans. The sequence continues at coordinate 85,874 of NZ_VDMO01000005.1, read as the reverse complement.
GCTGCCGCCTGACTCGAGAGGTCAGGGTGGAGGTATTCGCCAAACATAGAGCACTGGGGCATAGCGACTGCCGATTCTAGTTGTTCGATGGTCCGTAACCCAGGCTCGCCGCCAAATCTTGCTATTTCGGCATCGTGGATGTCGCTCACTTGTTGAACAGTCAAAAAGAGCGTCATCTATGGGTTAATCATCGACTAGCGTTGCCAGGATCGCATGGTGCTTTTCCATGATTCTTTCATGAGCCTCTCTGACTCGATCATCGGGCGCTGGCTGGATCACCATTTTTGCAGTGTGAGCATTGCGCTTTGCCACTGCGTTGCCCGAGTCGCGCTTACGATTGGGTGGTGGGATTTTAGCCATGCGTCCTCCTCTATCCTCACTATATCGGTAACAGGGAGGATAGAAGGTTATCCAGTCCCCTGATTGCTATCAAAACGAAGGATACCCCTTTGACCTGTCGCCCCCCCCCGCTATCCTCCCCCCATGCACCCCGCCAGCCTCACGGCCGCCGAGATCGCCGATCAGCTCGCCCGGATGTACGCTGCCGATCACGGCCTCTCGGATGATGTCCCCACGCCTGAGGAGCGCACCGCCCTAGCCGACTATCTGGGCTGCCACGAAGAGGCCAGGGCAGAGGCGTGGGCGGCCTGGGCAGCGGAGTTGAATCCGACAGAGCGGGACGCCGCCGAGTACTGGCTGGACGTCGAGTTCGTCGAGCCGTGCCCCGAGGGGCAGCCCGCCTCAGAATGAGGGCGGCCGATAGTCTGAGTCCTCCGCGTGCAGCAGTTCCACGAAGACCCCGGCCAGCACCGCGTCGAAGTGCCGCCCCGCCTGCGCCGTGATCTCGTCCAGCGCCGCCTCCGGACTCCACGCCGCCTTGTACGGCCGCTCGCTGATCAGCGCGTCGTACACGTCGCACAACGCAAACAAGCGCCCCGCCAGACTGATCTCCCGGCCCGCCTTGCCCGCCGGGTAGCCGCCCCCATCCCAGCGTTCGTGATGATCGCGCACCACGTCCAAGGTCACGTCCGGCAGTTCGCCCAGCGCGGCCACCATCCTGATCCCCTCTGCAACATGCGAGCGCATCACCGTCCACTCGTCGGCGGTCAGCCGGCCCGGCTTGAGCAGCACCGTGTCGGGCATGGCAATCTTACCGATGTCATGGAGGTACGCCCCCCAGCGCAGCGCCCGCGTCTGCGAGGGCGACCAGCACAGTGCCCCGGCCATCCGCATGGCCAGGGCAGCGACGCGGTCTGTATGGCCTTTGGTCTCGCCGTCCCGGACCTCCAGGGCCACGCCCATGACCCGCAACTGGACCTCGCACACCTCGCTGGCCCGCTCGATGGCCGCCAGGCGCTTGACCAAGCGCAGTTGGGCCTGGACCAGTTCACCCGCATTCAGGTCCGTGAAGATCCTCTGAGAGCGTCCGTCCGACGTCATGCGGCCAGCATGACCGGAAGAATCTCACAACGCTCTGAATTAGGGGGACTTCATCTGGGCTAAAGGTCAGGCGTGGGCCAGAGCTTCTTCGGTGGGGTGCAGGTGCGGCCACAGCAGCGCCTGCAGGCTGGCCGGCGTGTGTGTTTCCTCGGCGCGCACGCGCAGCAGCGGCAACCCGGCACACTGGAACGCCCTGTCCTTGACCGCGTCCCGGTGCTGCTGCTGGTTGTTGTCGTGGCTCCTGCCGTCCAATTCGAGGGCCGCCACGGGCCGGTGTTCCGGCAGGACCACGATCAGGAAGTCGACGTGCTTGTCACGTAGCCGAGCATAAGTGCCGCGTCGTTGCGGCGGCGGAGCGGTGATCACGAACACGTCGTTCAGGCGGACATTGGGGAACACGCGGTAGCCGGCGGGCAGGGCCTGCTCCAGCGTGCGGAAGAAGCGGTCCTCGCTGCGGCTGAAGAAGCAGAGCTTGACCGCGACGTCCAGGTGCTCGGGCACCGTCGGCGTGGCCAGCCCACGTTCCGCTGCGGGCAGATCGGGCTCCAGGTGAGCCACCGGCTCCCGCAAAACGGGAGAGCGCCTCGCCGTCATCAGAAAGGCGACCAGCAGGGCAAGCACGAGCAGGACCAAGAACCACACCATGCCAGACAGCATTTCAGGCGACGTCTGACAGGGATCTCTCGCTGGCCGAAGATGATGGAAGCCAACAGAAAAAGCGGCCCACAGGCCGCCCAGATCTCTGGAATTCAGGCTGGTGAACTGCCGGTGCTGAACCTCAGCGCCGCAGGTACTTCTGGGACACGTACCCGACGCCCTGCGCCGCGCTGACCTTGCACCACCCAGACGAGCAGAACTGCAGGCGCACCCGTGTGTCCTTCGCCAGCGTCGCCACTTTCGTCGTCTCCGCTCCCGGCCCAGCCCGCAGATTGAGGTTGGTGGTGGTATAGCGGACCGCGTCGTCTGCCGGCGGGGCCGCCGCAGGTACGGCCACCGCTCTGACCGGCTGGCTGGTGGGGCAACCCGAGGTGTAGCCGAGATCCCCGCAGACGTAGGAGCCACTGTCGCTGGGGCACGAGTGCCAGCGGTGACAGCCGTCACGGTGGGCCTGGGCAGGGGCCAGGAAGAGAAAGAACACGGCCGCCGCGCCCAACGTCAATTGTCTTCTCATGGCGCAATCTCGCACAGAACCGAGCGCTGCACACGCTATTTTGCAGCATGGTTCAAGAAGACGCACTATTGCTCGTCCACGACGGCACCGAGACGACTGGACTCAAGGAATCGACAGACCGCAGCATCCCCAACGATCTTGAGGACGCTGAGCTGAACCACGCCGAGACCCACCGCAACCGGAACCAGGCCCAGGTGAAATTGCTGGTGCTGAGCCTGGGGCGGGCCAACGGGTAGCCTCTTCGGCTGTGCCCTGCTGGTGGGCCGAAAGTCATGGACTGCCAGTCCTCACTTCGTTACTCGGTGTCCACAGGTACCCGGTAGACCACTCCCTCTCTTTCGGCTTCCCAGTACTGTTCAGTTCGGCTCCACGTTAGTGGTTCTCCCGTAGCCTCGCCGCAAGCCGTCCGGGCGGCGCGAGCATCCATATACGGTCCCACGCGGCGGATGACCTCTTTGGTCTGAACATCAACGAGGGTCACGTACACCTGGGGCGTGTGGCAGGGCATGCGGGCAGAGTAGCGCCAGCATTGGAGCCGGTCTGATCCAGCGCGCATCTTGCAAACCGCACCTTTGAGAAATTGGCGTGTCAGAGCGCGGTAACGGCTGATCTCCTACGTTGACCCGCATGGCCCGACGCAAGCGTAAGCAAAAAAGCGAAAATCCCCTTTCCCTCCTCATCACCGTGAGCATCTTCGCCAGCATCGGTGCCGCCGCCAACGGCTTCTGGCTCCCACTCATCGCCGTGACCGCTGTGGGGGCCATCGTCATCGCCAGCAAGGTGCAGCAGCAGCAGAGCCGTCGGCAGAAGGCCCTGGCCCTGGCCGATCTTCATGCCCTGAACCCCAGAGGGCTGGAACTCCACGTCGCGCAAGTCATCTCGGCGCTGCCCGGCTGGACCGCCACCGCCAACCGGGGTTCTGCAGACCAGGGCGCAGACGTGATTGCCACCGGGCCAAAAGGCAGGAAGGTGGCCGTCCAGGTCAAGCACTACCCCAACAGCAACGTGGGCAACAAGGCCGTGCAGGAGATCGTGGCGTCCAAGGCCATCTACCGATGCGCCCACGCTGTGGTGGTGACCAGCGGGCCAGGCTACACGCGCGCCGCGCAGGACCTGGCCCGGGCCAACCGGGTGGTGCTCTGGCACCCCGATGACCTGCTGTGGCTTCAGGAACTGGCCAAGGCTGGACAGACTCCCCCTCAGACGCTGCTGCCGATCTGACCAGGATTAAACGCCCTGCCCTCCGCGCGCCCAGCGGCGAATCTTGAGCGCGTCCTCGCGGGCCGCGTGGTAATCGCAGGCGGCCTGCTGGTCCGGCTGGCCGCTACGGCGGGCCTTGCCTTCTGCGCCGCGCAGGGCCGTCACGACATCGAACAACCGGTCCCAGGCCTGGTTGGCCGCGTCGATATCTCCATGAAGCGCGGCGGCCTCCACCCGCGCCTGCAGCGCCAGACGCTCGGCCACTCTGGCGCGCTGGCGCTCGCGGGCGATCAGGGCCTGCGTCTGCACCTGTTGCTGCTGCTGGGCGGCGAGTTCGAGCGCACCCGCATCGGCGCCTTCCGCCCGGAGCGCCTCGCCCACCCGGACCCAGGCGTCGGCGGTCAAGGCCTGTGCCGGAGCGACGCCACGCGGGGCCTTGGCCGGGCTGGGGGCCAGGGGGGCAGCCGCCTCGGGTTCAGGCAGTAGGGTGCGCACCTCGGCCTCCAGGCGCAGCGCTTTGCGGCGGCGGGCAGCGTGCGCGGCGTTGCCCCCCTGCCCGGCTTCTAGGTGACCTTCAGCGGCGGTGAGCAGCTCGCGGGCTTCCACCGGCTGCCCCGCCTGGGCGGCTTCCAGAGCGGCGGTGAGGGTGGTAACGGCGTTTCCGAGGGCGGTCATGATTGATTCGTTCATGGGTCCATGTTCGCTCTGTTCGCCCGCCTGGAGGTGTGTGGCAAACGTGCGTTTTGTGTGGCCAGCACAGTAAAAACCGCCCCATTTTCGGGGCGGCCAGGTGGCCGGACTTCAGTTCAGCTCTGGGGCGCGGTTGGCGGTGTGGGCGATCACCTCCAGCACCTCGCGGGCGACGTCGGCGTTGTCGAGTGCCACGCTGCGGATCCGCGCGCCCAGCTTGGTGCGGGGCATCCCGGTGGCCCTGCGCAGAAGGTCCTGCGCTCGACGGTGGTTGTCGACGGCCTGCATCAGGAATCCGGGCGTGCAGGTGAACTCGAAGGCGGCCGCCGCGTTCAGCTCGTGGGTCTGGCGGTAAGCCCGCTTGATCTGGCGGTAGAGGCGCTTGGGGTAGCCGGGGCCGAAGCGGGCGAAGCGGCTGGGGAGGTGACGGATCATCTCCGGGCGGGTGGCGCGAAAAAGGCTGTCCTGGCGGGCTTGCTGATCAATATTCATGAGTGTATGTTCGCTCTGTTCGCCGCCGAGAAGGTGTGCAGGAAACGTGCATTTTGTGTGTGCTGGACGGGAAACAATCATTTCTCCACCGTCCAGGCCCGCAGCAACAGCCCCTCGCCCTCGTCAACCTCCACGTCCAGGCGCAGGCCCATCACCTGGGCCAGCGTAGCGGCCTCGCGGATGTCCGGCACGGCGGTGCGCAGGGCGTGGACGTCCAGCGTCTCCCCCGCCCCGTGCGCTACGGTGAGCCGGTAGGGCGGCTGCCAGCCCTGGACGGCCACCAGCTCTACGTCCTGCAGAGTGCGCGTGATGGCCTCAGCGGGCGGCAAATCTGCGAGGCGCACCACTACCAGGCCGGCGGCTTCCAACTGGGTCAGGGTGCGCTCGGCCCCCCGGCCCAGGGCTGAGGTAGCCTCCAGGCGGGCGGCGGTCAGGTCAGGGCGCTTCACGCCGCCAACCCGAGCTGGCCGTAGGCGTAGGAGCGGACGGTGGTGGCGTCGTCGGCGCTCAGGGCGGCGAGGCTGACGATCTCGCGCTCCAGGGCTTCGCTGGCCAGGGCGTAGTGGGCCTTGTAGCCCAGGGCGCCCAGTTCGCGGTGCAGGGCGCAGGCGACAGCCTTGCCGATGGTGGGGGCGGCTTCCAGCACCTCGGCGGTGACTTCCAGGCGGTCAGCGGCGCGCAGCACGCGGTCAGCGTCCAGTACGCTCGCGGTGCGTCCATCGATGGTGGCCTCGAAGCCGGTGCCTGTGCGGGTGATCGTGACCACGTGGGCAGAAATGCCGGTCACGACGCCGCACTCGCGGTAGGTGGTGTGGGCGGCCCAGGTGCGGGTGGTGGCGCGGGTGGTAGGGTTCATCTTGCTCCTTAACTCAGCTTCTGGAGTCAGCCAGGGCGGGGATTTCTTCGCGGGAAGCCCGCCCTCTCTGCTGATCTAAATATAACAGAATCAGTTATATATGTCAAATCTGCCGAATGTGTTACCATATAGATATGGAAAGCACCGATGCCCGCACTGCAGTGGACGCCGCCATGAAGGCTCGAGGGTTAACCCAGGGCAAGCTAGCTGAGCTCATCGACTCGCATCCCGCCGCTGTAAGTCGCGCACTGGGCAGCAATCTGATAGACCGTCGCAGCTTATGGATCAAGATTCTCGACGCCCTCGGCCTGGAGATTGTGGTACGGCCAAAGCAGAACGACTGACGCGTCCAAGCAGCGTCGGCGATCTGAGTGCCCCCACCTCCCTGCGCTTTGGCGTGGGCGGGTGGGGGCTTTTTTCCGTTTATCACTCCTGGATCCCGGCTACCCACCATCATGCTGCGCCTAGTTGCTGGATGACCTCTACTCTTGACCTATGGATTGGCGACAGTGGTGGGACAAGGTGTGGTTGGGCAAGAAGGAACCGTTGAGCGAAAACCAGAACGTAACTGAGCCATTGAGCAAAATCCAAAACGCAACCGAACCATTGAGCGAAACCCCTAATCCATTAATGAGCGCCACCATGGATCGACCATATGGAAGTACCTGGTTATGGGCCCAGGCTGTATTCATTTACCATGACAAGCCAGAAACAACTGCAATTGGAGGAGCGGGGATATATGATGTAATGATAACTTTAATGCATCCCACTATGTCAATATTTAGGACGAATATCGTTTTCAAAGACGATGGTATCATGGGAGATAGCCTACTCATATTAGAAAACGACATGGAGATCACAGATTCAAGACCGCACGGCAGCTATAGTCTCTTGCTTTTGCGGAATGACCAGGGGCGACTCGGCTTAGTAAAACTTCGAATTACCGAATCAGACTTCACTACTGCGGAAGTGGCAGGAATGGGTCTCGCCCAACCTTTTCTAAGCCTGTTATCTGTCACACACAATATATCACTGAGCGTACATGCGGTTACAATAAGGGAACAGGCTACTGGTGCGATAATCGTAAGTTCTGGAGTAGCTGGTCAAGAAAAATATGTGAATATTCAAAACTTTTCAAATCTACCTGTGATTACCGAAGAGCCAATTGCTCACATCTTTAGTGCTTACCGCGAAGCCCTGAACGCTCAGGATCCATTTCAAAAGATCATCAGTTTCTGGAGAGTGTTTGAAGGGCTGAAGCGAGCGCGGGACTCTATGATTAGAGCTACCCCCGTAGATAAGCGCAAGGACTTATTTTCCAAGCACAAGCTTCCCGCACTGATAGAGGACTTGCCAGAGCGTTACCGCCTTGATGCGGCCAGGAGGCCCGATCTGTTCGCTCGAATCTTGGGTAAATCGCACCAGGATGCGATAGAGCAGTTCACAAGCGAATACCGGGACGCCGTCGCTCATTTGAGGCTCGATGACAAGAAGGACGGTACATCAAGGCCCATACGCTTCGCAGACAGCTGGGGGGATGTGATGAACTGCTGGCACACGTCGCAAGTGATCGAATACGTTATACGCGATTATTTGAAGCTCATTTTAAGTGTCCATCCCAAATTCAGCAGCCTTGAATTGACCGAAGCCTGAATGTATTTCATCAACAGTTGGTATGCCCTGAACGGTTCTGAGGAGCATCTTATGTCTCAGTGCCAGCTGTCCTCACCACCGCAGAGATCGCTGACCTGATCGGCCGCATGTATGCCGCCGATCAGGGCGAGTCAGATGACCTGCGCAGTGCAGAGGAGCGCACCGCGCTCGCGTACTACCTAGGCTGCCACGAGGAAGCCCGAGCTACCGCCTAGAACGCGTGATCTTTAGACCTAAACCCCGAAGGCTGGGACGCAACCGAGTACTGGCTGGATCTGGAGTTCATCGAGCCCTGCCCAGAACATCAGGTGTGACGCAGGAGAGCGTTCCTTTTGACTCCTCTCCCCTCTCATGGAATCCAAATAAAAAGCCAGTTGCCGGAAAGGTTGCAGGAAAGCAGTCATAGGGGCGTCTTTGCCAGCAGAACTGAAAAAGGAAAAACCCCGTCCAGTACGGGGTCTTCTTATTGTGGTGCCGATGGGGGGACTCGAACCCCCACGGTTTCCCGCTCGATTTTGAGTCGAGTGCGTCTACCATTCCGCCACATCGGCCCGCCGTGCCAGGACGCGGACGGAATGTTAGCGCGCCGGGAGGCGGGCGGTCAAACCTGGCGGCGAGGGCGAGGGACTCTGGAGGTCAACCTGCCAGCGGAACGCCAGTGCGCCATCCCGCCTTCCCCAACAGAACTGGAGTCTTTGGAGAAGTGAAGTCCACCGCCATCAGGGCAAGCGGCCCAGCCGTTCCAGCAGCAACGCAAAAAACGCCGCGTCGCGCACGCCCACAGCCACGCGGGCATTCTTACGCGCCTGCGAGGAGCCGTGCAGGTCACAGACCGTGCGGCCAAAATTCAGGCCCTCCTGCACGTCGATGTCCACGCGCATATCCTGCCAGTCCAGCAGGTCCGGGCGGATCACGGCGGCGGCGGCCAGGGGATCGTGCAGCGCGCCTCCGCTCAGGCCGTAGCGCTTTTTGTACACGCCGGCATAGAACGTCAGCAACTCGGACGACACCGCTCCGGCGCGGTTGCCCAGGCCGCGCAGCGCCGCGATCCGGTCAGGGTCCGCGATGCACTGCATGGTCACGTTCAGGCCCACCATCCGCAGCGGCACCCCGGACTCGAAGACGATCTGGGCCGCGTGCGGATCGGCCAGCACGTTGAACTCTGCCGCTGGCGTCGCGTTGCCGCCGGTGGTGCTGCCGCCCATCCAGACCACCTCTTTCACCAGTTCCGGCAGCTCGGGAGCCAGACGGAAGGCCAGGGCCAGATTGGTCAGAGGACCAGACGCCAGCAGGGTCACCGCATGCGGATGCTCACGAACCGTGCGGATGATAAAAGCGGTGGCGTGTTCAGGTTCGGGGGCGCGGACCGGCTGAGGCAGCCCTCCGGCAGGCAGGCCGGAATCCCCGTGGACCGCCGCCGCCGTCACCAGATCCCGGACCAGCGGTTCCTGCGCCCCGGCGAAGTACGGCACGCCCTCACCCGCCGCCCCGGCCAGGGCCAGCGTGACCCCGGCGTTGTGGACCGTCAGGGGCAGGCCCACGTTGCCGTGCGTGACCGTGATGCCCAGCACCTCCACTTCCGGGCTGGCCAGGGCCAGCAGCCACGCCACCGCGTCGTCCAGGCCAGGATCGCCGTCGAGAATGACTTTCAGAGGTCCTGATTGGCCGGAGGTGTTCACCCGCCGATTGTAGAGGCCCGGCTGACCCTGGGCCTGACCGCGCCCCGTCCGTCCGCCTGTGCACTCGCCGATACGAAGTCGAGCTGAAGTCTATGTCCAGACTGAAGATTCTCCCTGGAGCCTGTAGGTCACGCTGCCGATCAGCCCGACCGCCGGACACACCGACCCGCGCTGGTGGCCTGATCAGCCTCCCGGAGACGGTGCCGACCCTCTCTCCCGATTCACAACGAGAGAACACGGACAGACCGCACGTTCCCACCCCTGCTACCCTGCCACCATGCGCGAGTTTCTGAACGACTGGTGGCGCCTGCTCAAGCTGATCGTCGGCTCGCTGGCCATTCCAGTCCTCCTGTGGGGGCTTCTGGTGTGGACAGGGGTCTTGAAATAGAGCCAGAGGAACAGAGTGCCGAGTGGAACAGACACTTCGATTTTGCCGGCGTCCATTCCTCATCGGTGGCCGACTGGGTGGACGGCTTTCTGCGCGGCCCCGGAGGCAATCTGGCGCTGGCCGACGGACTCAGGCTGGCCCCCAGACGCTGGGAAGGGCCGCTGTGGCTGCCGCTGACGGCCCTGACACGGTGCTGTGGGCCTGAAGAGCAGATGGAATACGTGGTGGAGGCCGACAGCTGGGAACGGCGACTGGCTGGGCTGGCCGCCCACCTGGCTTCCGGCGGCACCTTGCCCCCACTCTCGCCCAGCGCCGCCCGGAAGGGCTGTCGGTGAGGGATGGCAACCACCGCCTGGGGATGCTGGAACGGCTGGGCGCGACCCACGCCGCCGTGCTGGTCTGGACAGACCTCCCCGACTGCGGGCACTGACCACTGGCACTCCGGGTCTGGAAACGCTCCCAGACGCTTGAAATCAGGGTGGGCGTGTTAGCGTCTCTGGTATGACCTCCAAACGGCAGCCCACTGTGAAGGCCAGTTCCGCCCCTACCACTGACCCCTCCCCCGAAGAGACGGCCAGCACCCCGTCAGACGCCAGCACGCCGCGCCCGGCCAGAAAGCAAACCGTGCAGAGCTTCGAGCACGCGCTGGTGCTGGAAACCGCCCGCGTGACCGAGGGGGCCGCCCTGGCCGCCAGCAAATACATGGGCCTGGGCGACAAGAACGCCGTGGACGGCGCGGGCACCGAGGCCATGCGCGAACTGCTGAACTCGCTGGACATCCGGGGCACCGTGGTCATCGGTGAGGGCGAGATGGACGAGGCCCCCATGCTGTACATCGGCGAGCAGGTGGGCAATGGGCAATACGAGGTGGACATCGCCGTGGATCCGGTGGAGGGCACGGAGGTCACCGCCAAGGGCCTGCCCAACGGTCTGGCCGTGATCGCGCTGTCCGAGCGCGGCGGCCTGATGCACGCGCCGGACTGCTACATGGAAAAACTGATCGTGCCGCCGCCCGCAGCGGGCCGCGTCAATCTGGACTGGCCGGTGGAGGCGAACCTGAACGTGCTGGCCCAGAGCCTGTCGCGCGATGTGGATGACCTGATGATCACCATTCTGGACCGCGAGCGCCACGCGGATCTGATCCGGCGGGTGCGGGCCACCGGAGCGCGCGTCAAGCTGATCGGCGACGGGGACGTGATCGCGGGCATCGCGGTGGGCGTGCGCGGCAGCGGCGTTCACGCACTGATGGGTTCAGGGGGCGCACCCGAGGGCGTGTTGAGTGCCGCCGCCTGCAAATGCCTGGGCGCCGAAATCCAGGGCCGCTTCATCGCCGAGGACGACGCCATGCGTGAGCGCTTCAAGACCATGGGCGTGGACGAGCAGCGCATCTACAAGACCGCCGATCTGGCCCCCGGCTCGCAGATCGTCTTCTCGGCCACCGGCATCACCTACGGCGAGATTCTGGACGGCGTGCGGCGCTTCGCGGGTGGGGCCAGGACGCACACGCTGGTCATGGGCTACGCCACCCGCGTGGTGCGCTTCATCGACAGCATCCATCTTGAGGACGACACCGCGCGCGTGACCATCCGGGTCTGAGACCCAGGCCATTGGGCGCAGACGGGAGGCCCGGCCTGATGGCTGGGCTTCTTCAGTTTAAACCTTCACAGATGCACGCCCGCCTGCCCCGCACTACGCCAGCTGAATCAGGCGGGCGTGTTGCTTCTCGTCGGCCTCCACGATCAGATCGGCCAGCGTGGTGCTGCCCAGCACGTCCCGCAGCGCCGCGTCCACCCGGAACCACAGGTCCTGGGTGCCGCAGACGTTCTGGCTGTCGCAGGTGTGATCGTCCTCGACGCACTGCACCGGGGCGATGCTGCCCTCCAGGGTGGTGACCACCTCGTAGGCGTTGATGCCAGCAGCGGCGCGGGCGAGCTGATAGCCGCCCCTGGCCCCGCGCACGCTCTGCACGAAGCCGGCGCGGCGCAGCCCCCCGACGATCTGCTCCAGATAGTGCAGGCTGATATCCTGCCGCGTCGCCACTTCCTTGAGCGAGATGGGCTGCCCCGGCTGACGGCCAATCTCGATCAGCGCCCGGAGGCCATACTGCGCCCGCGTTGAAATCCACATAGAACAACCTCCTCCAGTTCTTCCCGTTCCAAATCTTGACTTGTTTGCTCAGGATAGTCCAGTATGCGGGTATGCGACTCGTGACCGCCCTGCTGGGCCTCGGCCTGATCTCTCCTGCCGCCGCCGCCGATCTGAGCGGCGTCAAGACGTACCTGAACGGCAAGCTGGACACGCAACTGGCCGGCACGCGGGCGCTGAGCGCGGCGGCAGACAGGTACTACGCGCTGGCGAAAGGGACGAATTTCGACTACAAGGCGCTGGCAAAAACCCCCCAGACCCGCGCCGCGCTGCAGGCGGCCCGCGCCGGGTGGACACAGGCCAGCCCCGCCTACGAGGCCATCGAGGGCATCGTGGCCGGGGTGGACGCCCTGAGCGAGTTCGACGTGATTCTGGACGCCGGAACGAGCGCGGCAGACGGCGGCGAGGACGTGGTGCCGTTTGACCTCAAGCTGCCCAATGGCAAGACGCTCGCGAAGCCCGGCAACCTGTTCGGCGTGAACGAGGGCACGCTGTGGGGCACCGTGAAGGCCTACAGCAGCGGCGTGGCCTTCGACGTGGACGGCAACGGGAAAATGGATTTCGGCGATGGGTTGCCCGACGCCAACCTGCTGAAGGCCGCCGCCGCCGAGCTGCACCGCCAGAGCGGGGAGTTGCAGAAGGCCGCGAATGCCTGGAAGCCCAGCCGCGAGGACGTGTTCGGGGCGCTGGTGGGCAACGTGCCCACGGTGGGGCCGGTGTTCTTCGAGGACTGGAAGTCCAGCCCCTTCGTGATCGGCAACCAGAGTGTCCGCACCGACTTTGTGGTGATCTCGCGCATGGCCGATCTGGTGGGCAACGTCAGCTCGTGGCGGGCCATGTACCGGGGCCTGAGTCCGGACGTGAAGGCGAAGAACGCCGCGCTGGACACCCAGATCCAGTCGGGCCTCAACGAGCTGGCGCTGTACGTCAACAGGCTGGTGGCCCGCGAGCAGACCCGCCGCTACACCCCCGAACAGGCCGAGGGGCTCCAGCGGGAGGCGCAGAACCGCGCCACCGTCATCACCGGACGCATCACCCAGGCGGCGGCGTTGCTGGGTGTGAGGATCGACTGATGGGCCGCCTGCGACTGGCCGCCCTGCTGGCCTTGAGTGCCGGACTGGCCGGGGCCACAGACCTCGCCACCCCCGCCGAGAAGGTGCGCTCCTCGCTGGCCGAGGCGGGCCTGGAAGTCGCGTTTGACCGGGCCGAGGCCGCAAGGCTGGTGGGGCAGGCGCAGGGGGCTTACCAGACCGTCGAGGGCGAGTGGCAGACGGCTGATCCTGCCGCCGCCCGTGAGGTCAGGGCCGCGCTGACGGCGGCGGACGCGGCGGCCAGAACAGGGAACGAGATCGCCCTGAACCGCGCCGGGGCGGCGGCCTGGACAGCCCTGCTGCGCGGCGCGTACACCGGGCTGGAAGCGAGTGTGCAATCTGGCAACGCCGACGCCGCCCGCGACTGGCTGGCCGCCCGCGAGTTCCGCGTCGCCAGCCCGCTGACCCGCCTGAACGCCGACGCCACCGGGGCGCTTGAGGCGCTGGCCGCCGGCACCCTGAAACCGGACGCGGCCCTGAAAGCGGTGCGCTCGGACGTGCTGGACGGCTATCAGGCGCGGCTGAACGACGCGCTGCGCGAACTGGAGACCTCGCAGGCCCGCGGCTTCCGCACGCTGGCCGCCGGGCAGGCCGCGCTGGCCCAGGGGTATTTCCAGTTGCTGCGGCCCGCCTACGTGGCGCAGAACGGGGACGCCGCCGCCGCGCGACTGGACACCCAGTTCGCCGGTCTGCCCCAGACGCTGGGTGCCGTACAGGCCAGCTTCGCGGGCTTCCGCGCCGCCCCCCTGAGCGAGCGGGAAGTCACGGCGCGGGCCTCGCAGGTCACGCGTTTCCTGTCGCTGGTGCCGGTGGAATACGCGCGCGGCGTCAAACTGGACGGGGGCCGCGCGGTGGTCACGCAGGAGGTGGAGGTGGGCGAGGCCCGCACCTTCCTGGGCGGGGCCGTGTCCGCGCTGGCCGACATCGCGCCGCTGCTGCCTGACGGGGACGCGGGCCGCACTCTCAGCAGTGATTTCGCTGCATTGAATGCCAGCCTTTCCCCGCAGGCGATGAAAGCCCAGCCTCTCACCCCTGCTACGGTGGAAACGCAGGTCAAGACCCTGCTGGGCGACGTGAGAGCCGCCTTCCCCGCCGAGTGGCAGAAGGCCGACGCGGGCGCGGATCTGGACGTGGTGCGCACCCAACTGGACGCCGTGGTGGCCGCCGCCGGGGCCGGGGAATGGGCCGCCGCCGAAACCGCTCGCCTGGACGCCTACGCCCTGCTGGAAAGCGGCACCGAGGCACGCATTGCTGTCTTCAATCCGGAGCTGAAAGCCCATCTGGAAAACTTGATGTGGAACGGGACGGCCCCGACAGGGCTGGCGACGCTGATCAAGAAGCAGGCCCCGGCGGGCGAGTTCAAGGCCACCCGCGCCGAACTTCAGTCCACCCTCAAGGAGATTGCCAAGATCCTGGGCACCGAGGTGGCGCCCGCCGCCGTCGCCACCAACGCCGGGATCATCGTGTTCCGCGAGGGGTTAGAAGCGGTGCTGATCCTGGCCGCGCTGATGGGCAGCCTGCGCCGCGACTCGGTGCGCCACCTGCGCCGCCCGATGTGGCTGGGCGCCGCCGCCGCCTTCGGGGCCACCGCCGTGACGTGGTTCGTCATGCAGGGGGCGCTGTCGCTGCTGGGCCGCTACGGCGAGAAGCTGGAGGCGGTGGTCAGCGTCATCGCCATCGGCGTGCTGCTGCTGATCATGAACTGGTTTTTCCATCAGGTGTACTGGACAGACCGCATGGCCTCGTTCCAGAAGCACAAGCACGAACTGACCACGGGCGGCAATGTCCTGAAGGCGCAGTGGTGGGGGCTGGCCGTGCTGGGCTTTACCAGCATCTACCGCGAGGGCTTCGAGACGACGCTGTTCCTGCAATCGCTGGTGCTGCAGGCGGGGGCGGCCTCGGTGCTGGGCGGCACGGCGGTGGGGCTGGCGCTGGTGATCGGCGTGGGCGTGGCCGTGTTCAAGTGGCAGGCCAAGCTGCCCATGAAAAAACTGCTGATCTGGACGGGCGTGCTGATCGCGGCGGTGCTGGCGGTCATGGTGGGCAACACCGTCCACACCCTGCAACTGGTGGGCTGGCTGCCCGTTCACCCGCTGCCCTTCACCTTGCCCGCCAGCCTGGGCCTGTGGCTAGGCCTGCACGCCACCTGGGAAGGGGTGCTGCTGCAAGTCGGCTCGGTGGTGGCGGTGGTTGGCTCGTTCTTCGCCGCCGAGGCCCTCAAGACGCGCGAACTGCGCCAGCGTCAGCGCGGGGCCGCCGTTCATAGCTAGCCGGGGGTTCATTCGGGAAAAGGCCGGGAGGAGATCATCTTCCCGGCCTTTTCCTGTTCTTTACACAGATGTCATTGAGAAAAGAGGTTTTGGATGGGAAGAGTGCCACCAACGCCTTTTCCTTTCCCTTCTTGATCTCCGACTAAACCACTCTGTTTGATTTCTCTGGTCTGTTTACATGACGCAGCGGCCTACTGAAAAGCCAGGACACCATCGCTACAGTCATGGCATGAACAACAACGACACCCAGTCCATTGTCAGCCGTTGCGACGCCACCGCCTGCCGCTTCAACAGCGATCAGAAGTGCACTGCCGGGCAGATCGAGGTCAGCATGAGCGCGAATCAGGCGCAGTGCCTGACCTTCAGCCCCCGCGCCGATGCCCAGGGCCAGCAGCCCAGCGCCCAGCAGTAAACCCCTCTCCAACCTAGCCGGAACTTCCCATGATGGGGGCTCCGGCTTCTGTCTATCCATCCCTTTTCATCGGCATTCATCTGTGCTTTAATCCTGAGCAGAGGACTCGGAATTATGCCCAGACTTGCTGCCTTTCCTGCCCCCACCGCCCTGCCCGATCCCCACGGCGTCGCCACGCTGGCCGCTGCCGAGGCGGTGCTGGCCCAACTGTCGGGCCGCGCCCCGCTGCGCGTCGACTCGGTGTCGGTAGAGGGTGGCGCGGCCGTGCGCTACGCCCTGTCACCTGATCTGGACGCCCTGCGCGCCAACCGTGGCCTGCTGGAAGACGTGGTCATGGCTGCGCTGGCCGCCCCTGTGGCCGCCGAACTGCTGGGCCTGACCCCGCCGCAGCCCGCCGCCTGTCGGGACGCCCGCACCCTGCTGGACGCCGCCCTGACCGAGCCGGAGGAACGTGAGGTGCTGGACGCCTACCTGAGCGTCCTGAGCGCCCGCACCCGCATCAGCCTGCGCCGCGCCTGGGCCGAGATCGGGGTGGTGGCGGCGGGCCTGCGCGAGCACGGCACCCTGGACGCGCAGGACGTCCGGCACCGCATGGCCTGTGCCCAGGGCATCCGGGGCACGCTGCTGAACTGAGGCAAAAAGACGCTGCTGCCTGACCCGGCGGCAACGTCTTCTCCTTGTTGAAAGCAATCAGGCGTTATAGGTACTGCTGGACGTGCTGCCGCCGCGCCCGGTCCAGTTGGTGTGAAAGAACTCGCCGCGCGGCCTATCGGTCCGTTCGTAGGTGTGTGCACCAAAGTAGTCGCGCTGGGCCTGCAAAATATTGGCGCTGAGGCGGGCACTGCGGTAACCGTCGTAATACGCCAGAGAGCTGGAAAAGGCGGGCGTCCACACGCCGCGCAGGGCAGCGGCAGCCACCACCTGCCGCCACGCCTGTTGTGACGTGCCAATGGCCTCGGTGAAGTAGGCATCCAGCAGCAGGTTCGGCAGCGCGGCGTTTTCGTCGAAAGCGGCCTTGATCCGGTCCAGAAACGCCGCGCGGATAATGCAGCCGCCGCGCCACATCTGGGCAATGCTGCCGAAGTCCAGGGTCCAGCCGTACTCCGCCGCCGCCAGTTCCATCATCTGAAAGCCCTGAGCATAGGAGCAGATCTTTGAGGCGTACAGCGCCTGACGCACCTGCTCCACGAAAGCGGTCTGATCGGGTTTGTCACCCACGTCTTCGGGACCGTGCAGCACCCGGCTGGCCTCCACGCGCTGGTCTTTTAGCGAACTGAGGATGCGGGCAAACACGGCCTCGGCGATGGTATTGGCCGGTGCACCCACGTCCAGCGCCGTGACCGAGGTCCACTTGCCCGTCCCCTTCTGCCCGGCGGTGTCCAGAATCACGTCCACCATCGGCTGGCCCGTCTCGTCGTCGGTCTTCTGCAGGATTTCGGCGGTGATCTCGATCAGGTAGCTGTCCAGCTCGCCCCTGTTCCACTCCTCGAAAATCGCGCCAATTTCGGGGGCGGACAGGCCCAGCACATCGCTCAGCAGGCTGTAGGCCTCGGCGATCATCTGCATGTCGGCGTACTCGATGCCGTTGTGGACCATCTTGACGAAGTGACCCGCGCCGCCCTCGCCCACCCAGTCGCAGCATGGCTGGCCGTTCACCTGCGCGGCGATGCCCTGAAAGATGGGTTTCAGGGCGGGCCAGGCCGCCGGATTGCCCCCCGGCATGATGCTGGGGCCGGTCAGCGCTCCCTCCTCGCCGCCGGAGACCCCCGCACCGACAAACAGGATGCCGTGTTCGGCCAGCGCCCGCTCGCGCCGAACAGTGTCCGGGAAATGGGTGTTGCCGCCGTCGATGATGATGTCGCCCCTCTCCAGCAGCGGCGCAAGCATGTCGATAAAGGCGTCCACAGGTGGCCCGGCCTTGACCATCAGCATGACCTTGCGCGGCGACTTGAGCAGGCTGATGAAGGTGGGCAGATCGTCCGCGCCCAGAATCGTCAGGCCCCTGGCCCGCCCGGCCACGAACTCGTCCACCCGGCTGGCGGTGCGGTTGAAGGCGGCCACGGTGTAGCCCCTGGACGCCATGTTCAGGATCAGGTTCTCGCCCATCACGGCCAAGCCGATCACGCCGATGTCGGCGGCGGCCTCGGTCACGGGTGAGGCGATCATTTGCCGCGTCGCCACCGCCTCGGAACGCACAGTTCCGGCCGTTGCTTCTGCGGCAGAGGCGATCAGATCGGCAGTTTTCGTTTCGGCTTCGGTCATGGCAACTCCTTCAGGACGAACGTGGGCGGGAACGGATTCGGCGGTCAGCATAGGCGCAAAAAGACGGGGGAGGCCGGGCCGCCATAGCCCGCCTCCCCCATCATGTTCTCGGGTGCGCTCAGCCTTCCAGCGAGGCCAGACCGCTGCGTCCCTCGCCCTGGGGGCCGCCCTGGCCCTCGCCCTTCTTGGGCAGGCGCATGTTGGGCATGGGCAGCGTGCACAGCAGCGCCAGCAGCGCCACGAAGATGCTGATCAGGTAGATGCGGCTGATGGTGTTGGCGAACGCCACCTTGAAGGCCCGGCTGGACAGGTCAAACACTTTCCTGGCGTCCGTGACGGCTGCCTTCTGCGCCTCGTCCAGCTGCGACTTGATCTGCGTCAGCACGCCGGCCCGGCCCTGCTCGGACTGCAGGGCGGCGGCGGGAATGTTGCCCAGGCCGCTGCGCAGGGCTTCGGGTAGGCTGGGATCCTGGGTCAGCGCGCTCAGGTCGCCGCCCTGCACCGCCGTTTCCACGCTGCCGAAGGTCTTGGCGAAGCCCGCCGTGATCTTCGCCTGCACGCTGTCGAAGGTGGGGGCGTCCCCGCCGCCGCGTGCGCTGCCCGCGTCCGACGCCTGTTTGGCGGCTGTCTCCAGCTGTGCCACCACTGCGGTCGGCTGCCCGGCCTCGGCGGCGCGGAACTGCTCGGGCACCTGGGTGGCCAGGGTGCTGGTCAGCACCGCGCCGAACACGGCGGTGCCGATGGTGCTGCCCATCTGCTGAAAGAACTGCCCCGAACTGGTCGCCACGCCGATTTCCCAGCGGTGTACGGCGTTCTGGATCGCCAGCGTGAACAGCGGCAGTGCGGGGCCAATGCCCAGGCCCAGAATCACCATGTAGAAGATGACGCGGCCGTACGCGGTGTCGGCGTTCAGGGTGGAGAGCAGGTAAAAGCCGCCGATCATCATGGCCAGACCGATCAGGATCAGGTTCTTGTAGTAGCCCAGGCGCGAGGCCAGTTGCCCGCTGGCGACCGAGCCGATGATCAGGCCCACGGTCAGCGGAATGGTGGCGGTGCCCGCCTTGGTGGCGCTGACGCCCTGCACATTGACCAGGTACAGGCTCAGGAACAGGATGGCGCCCAGGAACGCCGCGCCCAGGAAGAAGCGGGCGGCCACGCCCCACGCGAAGGTGGGATTCTTGAACAGCGTGAGCGGCAGAATCGGGCTTTCGTGGCGCGACTCGACGAACAGGAAGGCGATCAGCGACACCGCCGCGCCCGCGAACAGCGCCAGCACCGTTGGATTCGTCCAGCCGTATTCCGGTTCGGCGCCGAAGGTCAGTGCCAGCAGCAGCGGCACCGAGAAGGTCAGCACCAGCACCGCGCCCACGTAATCGATCTTGGGCTTCAGGCCACTGGCCAGCCGGGGCATCTTGCTGAAGATAAAGGCCAACGCGATCAGGCCAATCGGCAGATTGACGTAAAAGACCCAGCGCCACGAGATGTTGTCGGTCAGAAAGCCGCCCAGCAGTGGCCCGATCACGCTGCTCAGGCCGAAGACGGCGCCGAACAGGCCCTGGTAGCGGCCACGTTCGGCGGGGGCGAAAATGTCCGCGATGATGGCGAAGGCCACTGAGGTCAGCGCCGCCGCGCCGAAGCCCTGCAGGCCCCGGAACACGATCAGCTGCATCATCCCGCCGCCGAACAGGTTGCCCAGGAACGGCTCGCCGGACATGCCGCACAGCGCCGAGCCGAGCAGAAAGACGACGATGCCGAACATCAGCACCGGTTTGCGCCCGTAGATGTCCGAGAGCTTGCCGTAGATGGGCACCATGGCGGTGCCGGCCAGCAGGTACGCGGTGGTGACCCAGGCGTACAGGTTGATGCCGTTCAGGTCGGCCACGATGCGCGGCAGCGAGGTGGCGACGATGGTCTGATCCAGGGCGGACAGGAACAGGCCCAGCAGCGTCCCGATCAGGATCAGGATTTTGGTCTGATGCGGCAGAACCTCGGCGTAATTGATGCGGTCCTCGGCACTGGGGCCGCCGGACGGTGGTGCGCTTTGAGTCATAAGGGTTCCTCGGAGGGGGTAGGAGGCCGGTGGGTGGGGTGCAGGCTGGCCTGATCAACCTCGGCGAGCAGCGCGTTGATGGCGGTTTCAGCCGCCCGGAGGGTCTCGGGGCGAACCTGACCGAACACCTCGTTGTAGGCGCCCATCATGGTTTTTTCCTTGACGCTCAGGAATTGCTGCCCCTTCTCGCTCAGGGCCAGCAGCTTCTCGCGGCGGTCCTGGGGGTTCTCGCGGCGTTCCATCAGCCCGCGCCCGACCAGTTCCTGAATCAGCTGACTGGTGGCAGGCAGGCTCACGCCCACATGCTCGGCCAGCGCCGTCACGCTGATGGGCGCGAAGGCCCGCACCTTGTAGAGGGCCGTCATCTGCGTGAAGCTCACGTCTTCGCCCTGCAGTTCGCTTTGCAGGTGGCCCATCATCTGATCCGAGACCAGGCGGTGAAGCTGACGCATACACGCGGTCAACCGCTCGACGGGATCGTCGCTGTCGGCCAGCACGGCACATGGAGGGCGGGGTGGATCAAGGCTGCTCAAGGTTTCACCATCTTGCTTAAGATACTGAAACCATTTGAGACTATGAAACGTTAGATTGCCTACATGGTTAAGCCCATTGACCTACGTCATATTGCTTACCCTCTGCCTACCAGACCGATATAGCCAGAATCAGCGGAACGCCGCGCTGCCATTGGCTCGCTGCCTCGCCGCTTGGCCTTAGCATCGGCAGAGTTGACGGGTGCCCCTGGCCGCCAAACTTGTGCTGGCCTGCCTTGTTCGCGGAGGTGGCCGGTGCCAGCACTCAGCCAAGGTTGGTGGCCCGAGGAGGCTGGTCAACCGTTCGCCGTGCTGTCATAAGCCCTTCAATAGCGGATCAGCCAAACTCCTATCCTTTAATATTGAACTATCCTCTTGCATGGTGTAGGATTGGAACATGACAAACCCAAGCACATCAGAATCCAAAGCGGTCAAGCTCGCCATCGTGTACTACAGCACCTACGGCACCAACCACGCGATGGCCAACGAGGCCGCCGACGCCGCCCGCGCCGCCGGCGCCGAAGTCCGCCTGCTCAAAGTCCAGGAAACCGCCCCCCAGGCCGTCATCGACACCCAGGACGCCTGGAAAGCCCAGCAGGAACGCACCGCCGACGTGGCCGTCGCCTCCCCCGACGATCTGGAGTGGGCCAACGCCATCCTGTTCAGCGCCCCCACCCGCTTCGGCGGCGCCGCCAGCCAGATTCGCGCCTTTATCGACACCCTGGGCGGCTTGTGGGGCACCGGCAAGCTGGCCGACAAGACCTTCAGCGCCATGACCAGCGCCCAGAACCCCAACGGCGGGCAGGAAACCACCCTGCAGACGCTGTACATCACGGCGATGCACTGGGGCGCGATTCTGATGCCGCCCGGCTACACCGATCCGGTGATCTTCGCTTCGGGGGGCAACCCCTACGGGGCCAGCGTGACCGCCAACGGCGAGCCCTTGAGCGACGCGGATAAAGCCACCATCCGCCATCAGGCCAAACGACTGGTAGAAGTTACCGCGAAACTGCAATAAACGGGGTAAGCAGCAGGGGGAGGCAGGGCCACACTGGCCGCCTCCCCCTGCTGCTCTCGTTGTGCCCGACGGTTTGCGGCTCATGTTGGAACATTCGGGAAGTCTCCGAAGCTTCCTCCAGATCACGCAAATCGTCTGTTTTGCTCTTTTCAGTCCGATGACCGGGGGCACGTTCAGCGCAATCCGGCTCAGGCGACGGACACCCGCTCCGGCTGGCCTGTCTGGGCGCCCTGCTCCAGCGCCAATTTCTCCCAGTTCACGCGGCGGCGGCGCCACTCGAAGATGCCCACCTTGACGATTTCCTCCAGACCCCGCGCCAGAAAGACGCCCCACACGCCCAGCGGGGTGTACAGGCCCAGCCAGATCGCCAGCGGCAGCCCCACCACGAACGCACCCACCACGTCGCCCAGAATGATGCCCTTGCCGTCGCCCGCGCTGGGCAGGATGCCGCCGCCCACGATCATGTTGCGCACCTTGAACACCTGCGTGCTGGCGTTGATCAGGATGCCCAGCAGGGCGATGTGCTGCACGGCGGCTCCCACTTTCGGAAACAGACCGGGAACGATCAGGGCGCTCAGGGCGAACAGCACGCCGAAGCCCAGGCCGGTCACCAGTCCGGCGCGGGCAATCCGGGCCAGCCACAGCTGCGCCCCCGCCGCGTCGCCCTGGCCCAGCGAGCGTCCGATGAACACGGTGGCCGAACTCATCAGGCCAAACGAGCCGACGATGAAGATGCCCTCCAGGGTGGACACGATCTGGCTGGCCGCCAGCGCCACCGTGCCGACACGGGCGAAGACGGCGGCGTACAGGAAGTTGCCCATGCTCCAGACAAATTCGGTAAAGGCCAGCGGCGCGCTCAGGGCGATCAGCGGCCCGGTAATCGCGCGCAGGGCGGCGCGGGTGGGAAATTGCAGCGCGGCCAGATGGCGCGGCCCGTACACCTGATAGGCCAGCAGCGCGGCCTTGAGCGCGTTGGCGATCACCAGCGCCCAGGCGGCGCCCACCACCCCCAGTTGCGGCAGCGGGCCGACGCCGAACACCAGTCCGTAGGCGACGAGGCTTTCGACCACCACCGTGCAGCTCGTGACCACCAGCGGCGTGCGGGCGTGCCCCAGCGAGCGCAGCGCCCCGCTGAAGATCCAGCCCAGCACCCCCGGCACCAGGGCCAGCATGCTGACCTGCATGTACGGCACAGCAGTGCGGGTCACGTCCTCCGCGCCGCCGGCCAGGCGCAGCAGTGTGTCCGCGTTCAGGATGATCGGCACGGTCAGCGAGCCCGCCAGCAGCAGGCTGACCGCCAGCGTGACGCTGAGGGTCTGGTTGACACCTGCGCTGTCGTTGGCCCCCGCCCGCCGCGCGATCAGGATGCTGGTGCCCGAACCCAGTGCCCCCAGGGTCACGAAGAATAGAAAGCTCAGGCTGCCGGTCAGGCCCACGGCGGCCACCGCCACCGCCCCCAGCACCCCCACGATAATCTGGTTGATAAAGGTCAGCACCAGCTGAATGACCATCTCCAGGCTGACGGGCACGGCAATGGACGCGATCTCGCGCATGGGCGACTTGATCGTTTCAGATGGCACGGTGAGGCTGGGAACGGCAGACATAACGCGCCACAGTAGCGCACCAGCGGCGCACGCCCATAGGCCAGATGGCGGAGGAGGGGGCTGACACCTACACCGCAGCGCGGCAGTCAGCCCGGCAAGAGGTCAGACCAATTCCGGTTGAACAGTTCCAAAAACTGTTCAACCCGAGCGGAGCGAGAAGGAAGAGAACGGTGGCCGGGAAAGGAGTGACCAAATCGGCGCTTTCCTGATTTGATTACGGATTGGACGGAAACCGTATCAGGCCGTCTTGCTCTGATTCCCGAACATCCGGGAACCCCACCGGATGTTCGTCCATCGCCGCAAGACGGTGTTTTTGCCACTCGCTTCGCTCGGGTTCGTCTTCGACTCACCGCAATTTGGTCTCAGGCCGTCTGATCCCCATCCGGCACCGCCACGAAGCCGCCCTTCGGATTCTCCTGAAGGCGGGCAAAGGGGATCTGCGGATCGTGCGGTGTGCAGATGATCGCGCCTTCCTCGAACCACTGCGGCAGGTACTGTTTGCGGGTTTCCAGCGTGGTCACCGGGTACAGGTCATAGCCCATGATGTACGGCGTGGGCGCGTGGGCCAGGGTGGGCACCAGATCGGCCACGTACACCAGCGTCTGCCCGCCATTTCGCAGAATCACGCCCTGCTGGCCCAGGTTGTGGCCGGGCAGCGGCAGCACGCTCAAGCCGGGGCGCAACTCGTGTTCGCCGTCGATCAGATCGAACAGCCCCGCGTCCGCGATGGGTTCGTAAGTGTCGGGCACGTAGCTGGCGCGGTTGCGCTCGTGGGTGTGGCGGGCATCGTCCAGCTCGCGCTTTTGCACGGCGTAGCGGGCGTTGGGGAAGGTAGGCGCGTTAAGCGCGGTGGTGTTGCGTCCGGCATGATCGAAATGCAGGTGGGTGTTGATCACCAGATGAATGTCGTCCGGGGTCAGGCCCGCGTTTTCCAGGCCCCGGAACACGGTTTCGTCCCGGTCCAAGCCGTAGATGGTTTCGAACTTCTCGCCGCCCCGGTCCCAAAAGCCGGTCTCGATCAGGATATTCTCACCGCCCAGCTGCACGAGCAACGGGTTGATGCGCAGCGGAATGCGGTTCAGCTCGTCCGGCGGGGCCACCCGCTGCCACAGCGTCTTGGGCACGCTGCCGAACATCGCACCGCCGTCCAGCCCGAAGCTGGCGTCCGTGAGGCTGGTGACTTTGACTTCTCCGATCTGCCGCGTGTGGTTCCAGGCCATCGGCCCACACTAACAAACGTTAGGTCGAAAGTCGCCTGACCGCCCTACACGCCGCCCTCCAGCCCCAGCGCCCGCCGCTGCTCGGGCGGCCGCAGCTTCAGGCAGGTGGGATGCTGGCGGATGGAGTCCGCGACAAAAGGGCCGGTGGGCACCGCATTCAGGCCGCGTGTCCGCAGATCGTCCAGCTCGGTGTGGGGCAGCTCCCTCCCGTGTTCCAGCGGGCGGTACTCGGCGTGCCCCGCCAGTTGCCCGTCCACGTAGACCTCGTCCTGCTGTGCGGCCATGTTGGCCTTGAAGGTCACTTCCCCTGCCTGGGTGGTCATGCCGCAGGGAAAGTCGTGGGTTGGTGCGACTCACGCACCGCAGCTTGAGGTTTCTTGGCCGTTCGCCCGGCCCGGCGGCTACTGCAGGTGTTCGGACCCGTCGGCCAGGGCCTCCAGCAGCCGCGTGGCCTGTTCCAGCAGGTGCGCCTGCACGCGGGCGGCCGCGCGGGCCTGCCGCCAGTCCAGCCGCACGCGGGCCAGGCTCAGGGGATCGCCGCCGCGCTGGCCCAGCACCTTGAGCCGTTCTTCCAGCGCTCCCACCTGTTGCCACAGCGGCATGAACCTGGCCTGCGCGGTGCGGGCCGACTGGAGGGTGGCTTCCAGCTGTGCCCGCGCCTCGGTCTCGGCGGCGGTCAGGATCTGCTGGGCGTGCATGACGGCCGGCGCCGCGGTCGGCTCAGCTTCCGCCCGCCACTGGGCCAGCTTCAGGGCGTGCCGGGCCCGCAGCACCGCCGGATTCAGCGGCACCTCCAGCGAGAAGAACGCGCGGTCCAGCCGGGCCTGCGGCGACGACAGCGGCAGGTCCGCGTCGTCGGCGTCGATCAGGGGCAAGAAGGCTTCCAGAAAGGCATCGAGCTGGGTCAGGGTCAGGCGGGCGTGGGCCAGCTGCGCGCCCACACTCTGGCCGCCCTGCTCCTCGGCCTGCAGTTCGCGGACATGCAGGCGCAGCCACTCGGCCTGGGCGACGGCGGCGGCCACCGCGTCGGCCACCTCGACGCGCGACTGATCGGCGCGCAGGCTGCCCAGCATTTCCTCGGTTTCCCAGCGCCGCACCTCGGCCACGGCGGCCTGTACGTCCCACTCGGCGGTTCCGGCCAGCCCCCGCAGCGTGGCGTCGGCACGCACAGCGGCCAGATTGCGGGCCGCGATCTCGGCGTTGGCACGGGCCAGCAGCAGCGGCAGGTCATGCGCGCGCCGCCCCCAGCGCAACGGCGCGGGCGTAGGCTCGGGGGCCAGCGGGCCGGCGGCGCTGAGCTGAACCGGCACCGGAACGGTCTGGGCGTACTCGGCCAAGTCCACGGTGGTGCCCTGCAGCCAGCTGTCGGCGCGGGCGTCCCCGATGGTCTGGCGCAGGCCGCTGTACACGTCTTGCAGCACGGCCACCACGTCGCGTGGCCCCAGCGTCCGCAGGGCCGGCCAGCCCCGGCGCTGCACCGCGCCCTGAATCGCTGCCTCGGCCCCCGGCAGCCCGAGTTCCTGGCCCAGCCGGGTCCGCAACCACTCGCGGTAGGGATCGTGACCGGATTCGGCGTGACCGGCGCCGGAAGTCACTGGCCCGCTCCAGCAGCGGCCACAGCCCGGCGCTGTCGGACACATTCGAACAGCATCAGCGCGGCGGCGGTGGCCACGTTCAGGCTGTCGGCTGCGCTGCCCGGCTCCATGGGAATGCGGACGCTCAGGCCAGCGCCAGACGCCTTACTGTCTTCGCCGCCCATCTGCCGCCAGTGCGCGGGCAGCCCGCCGTGTTCGGTGCCCAGCAGCAGCGCCACCCGCCCGGTCAGCGGCGCGTCCCAGTACACCTGCGGCGCGTCGGGGGTGCAGGCCACCGTCACGCAGCCCTGCGTGTCGAGATAGCTGTAGGCATCCTGCTCGTCCAGCGCCGCCACCGGCAGGGCAAACACACTGCCCTGGCTGGCCCGGATTACGTTGGGACCATAGGGGTCTGCGCCGCGCCCCAGCACCAGCACCGCCGCCGCGCCCGAGGCGTCCGCCGTCCGCAGGATCGCGCCCACGTTGCCGGGTTTCTCCAGACCGTCGAGCACCACCACCACCGCGCCTTCCGGCAGCTTGGGCAGATCGACCGTGGGCCGAGGCGCCACCCCCAGCAGGCCGTCGGGATTCTCGCGTCCGCTCACCTTCTCGAAGGCGGCAGCGGACAGCAGGGTGGGGACGACCGGCAGCGCGGGGGTGACCTCGGCGGCCTCGGGACTGTGCAGTTCGGGACAGCTGAAGACCTCGGTGGGCTGCACCCCGGCGGCCAGCGCCCGCGACAGTTCACGCGCACCCTCAATCAGGATCACGCCCTCCTGTTCGCGGGCGCGGCGGCCATGCAGGCGCACCAGGCGTTTGAGCTGCGGGTTTTGCAACGAGGTGATGGGTTCGGCGCGGGTCATGCCGGGTCATTATGGCAAACCTCCCCTGTCTGCGCCGGGACAGCGGGGGCACCGCTCCGGGCGCACCTTCCGCTGGACCCGGTTCACCTGAACCCACCCCCACCCCCCGACTGCGTTAGCTTGACCGTATGCCGCTGGCCTATCCGCCGTTCAAGACCTGCCCCTGCGGCTCCGGGCGCAGCTACGGGCACTGCTGCGGCCCGGCGCACGACGGCACGCGGCCCGCCGCCACCCCCGAAGCCCTGATGCGCTCGCGCTACTCGGCCTACGCGCTGGGCAACGCCCCGTACGTGCTGGCGACGTGGCATCCGGATACCCGCCCACCCGAACTGCACCTGAACGCGGGCACCCGCTACCTGTGCCTGAAGGTGCATGAGACGTCCGGCGACGAGGTGGAATTCACCGCCGCCTTGCAGGTGGACCGGGGCGAGAAGTACGTGTTGCGCGAACGCAGCCTGTTCACGCAACTGGACGGGCGCTGGGTCTACGTGGACGACATCACGCCGCCGACGCTGGACGCACCGGAGGGGTAGACACCGCCCTCAGCGGGTGGATTGGGTGTTTACGCTGCCCCCACGTCCCCCGGCAGGGCAATCCGGCCCATCACCGCCGTCGCTGCCGCCACCGCCGGACTCGCCAGGTAAATCTGCGCGTCCTTGT
The DNA here is from genome assembly GCF_006335125.1 of Deinococcus radiopugnans ATCC 19172. Classification (NCBI taxonomy): domain Bacteria; kingdom Thermotogati; phylum Deinococcota; class Deinococci; order Deinococcales; family Deinococcaceae; genus Deinococcus; species Deinococcus radiopugnans. The sequence goes on along the minus strand of NZ_VDMO01000005.1, from coordinate 58,606 downwards.
CGCCCATGCGGCCGATGAAGTTGCGGTTGCTGGTGGACACGCAGACCTCACCCGGCGCCAGCACGCCCTGATGACGGCCCATGCACGGGCCGCAGCCCGGCGTGCCCAGCACCGCCCCGGCACGTTGCAGGGTCAGCAGCGTGCCGTCCTCCATGGCCGCCTCCATCACCTGCGAGCTGGCGGGTATCACCAGCAGGCGGGTGCCGGGGCTGACCCGCTGGCCCTTCAGGACTTCTGCGGCGGCGTGCAGGTCCTCCAGCCGTCCGTTGGTGCAGGTGCCGATAAACACCTGATCCACCTTGAGTCCGCGCAGCTCAGACACGTCATACACGTTGTCCACCTCGCTCGGCGCGCTCATGCGGGGGTTCAGGGCGCCCAGATCGAGTTGAATCTGCTGGACGTAGGTGGCGCCGTCATCCGGATAGACCCACTCCGGGACGTCGTACATCGTCAGGATTTCGCCGCCGGGCACGACAAGGCCCACCTTAGCGCCCGCCTCCACGCACAGGTTCGCCAGGGTCATGCGCTCGCCGCGCGTGAATCGGTCCCCGGCATGAATCTCGATGCTCTGGTACGTCGCGCCGTCGGCGCCCAGCGTCCGGATCATCTCCAGGGCCACATCCTTGGCGCTCACTCCTGGGCGCAATTCGCCCGTGAACGTCACCTTCACGCTTTCGGGCACCTTCAACCACGTCTTGCCGCTGGCGGCGGCCAGGGCGATGTCGGTGGCCCCCATGCCGGTGCCGAATGCCGCCACCGCGCCGTAGGTGGTGCTGTGGCTGTCGCTGCCCAGCACGATCCACCCCGGTTTCGCCAGCCCCTCCTCCATCAGCACCTGATGGCAGATGCCGCGCCCCACGTCGAACAGCGCCACCCCCGTCTGCGCGGCGTATTCGCGGGCCTCCTTCTGCGCCTGCGCCACGCTGACGGTGCTGGCCGGGGCCACATGGTCCACCACGATAGACACGCGCTCCGGGTACTTGGGCACGGCGGCGAGGTCTTTTTGCATGCGCTCGATAAAGCTCTGCGCGATGGAATCCACCACCATCACCTGATCGACTTCCACCACGGCGAGGTCTCCGGCGTATACGGCCCGGTCGCCGCGCCGCGACAGGATCTTCTCGGCCATCGTCTGGGGCTTTGGGGCGGACATCATGGGCCTATTGTGCCGCCTGCCGGACAGGTGCAGCGTGAGGTTGACTGGAAAGGACGCCTTATGGCTTTCAAATGCCAGCCGTCGGCACTGCCAGCGGCAGCGGTCAGGCGACAGGAGGGAGCCGTCTGCCGCCCCAGGCCCCGCCGTGCCACAATCGGGGCGATGAGCGTCGTCATTCTGGATTTCGGCAGTCAATTTACCCGCCTGATCGCCCGGCGGTTCCGCGAACTCGGGGCCTACAGCGTGATCCTGCCCGGCACGGCCACGCTGGAGCGCATCCAGCAGGAAAACCCGCAGGGCATCGTGCTGTCGGGCGGCCCCAGCAGCGTCTACGACGCCCAGGCCCCCAGGCCCGCCCCCGGCGTGATGGACCTGGACGTGCCGATTCTGGGCGTGTGCTACGGCATGCAGTACCTGGCCCAGGAGGCCGGCGGCGACGTGAAACGGGCCGGCAAGCGCGAGTACGGCAAGGCGGACCTGACCCGCTACGGCGGCCAGCTGTTCGAGGGCATCAGCGGCGAGTTTGTCGCGTGGATGAGCCACAGCGACAGCGTCACCCAGCTGCCCCAGGGCTACGAAGTCATCGCCGAAACGAAGGATACGCCTGTCGCCGCCATCGAGAATCCGCAGACGCGGCGCTACGGCCTGCAGTTTCACCCGGAAGTGGTGCACACGCCCAAGGGCGGGCAGATTCTGGGCAACTTCCTGACCATCTGCGGCGTGGCGCGCGACTGGACCGCCGAGCACATCATCGACGAGCTGGTCTCGGACGTGCAACAGCAGGTGGGCGACGGGCGCGTGCTGCTGGCCATCAGCGGCGGGGTGGACAGCTCCACGCTGGGGCTGCTGCTGGCGCGGGCGGTGGGGGACCGGCTGACCGCCGTGTTTATCGACCACGGCCTGCTGCGCCTGGGCGAACGCGAACAGGTGGAGGCCGCCTTAGTCCCGCTGGGCGTGCATCTGGTGACGGTGGACGCCCGCGCCGAGTTCATGGGCGCCCTGGACGGCGTCTCGGACCCCGAGCAGAAGCGCAAGATCATCGGGCGCGAGTTCATCCGGGCCTTCGAGCGCGAGGCGGCCCTTCAGGCGCAGGAGCACGGTGCCTTCGACTTTTTGGCGCAGGGCACGCTGTACCCGGACGTGATCGAGTCGGCGGGGGGCCTGAGCGCGGACAAATCCGGCGCGGCCAACATCAAGAGCCACCACAACGTCGGCGGGCTGCCCGAGGACCTGAACTTCAAGCTGGTGGAGCCGTTCCGCACGCTGTTCAAGGACGAGGTGCGCGAGATTGCCAGGTTGCTGGGCCTGCCGGAGCACATCCGCATGCGCCACCCCTTTCCGGGGCCGGGGCTGGCGATCCGCTGCCTGGGCGCGATCAGCGAGGAGAAGATGGACATTCTGCGGCGGGTGGATGACATCTTCATCTCCGGTCTGCGCGAGTTCGGGCTGTACGACGGCTGCTCGCAGGCGCTGGCGATCCTGACCCCGATCCAGAGCGTGGGCGTGATGGGCGACGAGCGCACCTACAGCTACACGGCGGCGCTGCGGGCCGTGACCACCGACGACTACATGACCGCCGAGTGGGCGCGGCTGCCGTGGGACTTTCTCGCCACCATGAGCAACCGCATCGTCAATCAGGTGCACGAGATCAACCGCGTGGTGTACGACATTACCGGCAAGCCGCCCGCCACCATTGAATGGGAATGAGAGGGCGACGTCCGGGCACCGTTACGCTGGGTAAGGTCCGCTGTGTCCCCTTCGTCTTTGCCCTGATTCATCTATCCTGATTCATCTATAACGCACGCCTGAATCTGGCGTTCAGCGTGCAAAACTAGTTGGGCAGGTCAATTCAAGCGAATGGGGCGAGGTCAGGCAGCGGGCCAGATCAAGCGCCCGCACCGCCGCACAGGTCCAGGCCACTGGGGCTGCGCTCGCCGGTTCTATCCCAGGATTGACTTCAAGGGGGCCACCGCATGCACCGAACCCTTCGCGCCACCGCCCATCCCTGGACCACCCGGCCGCCGGAACCGCGCCGTCACCTGCCCGCGTTGCTGGGACTGAGCGTGCTGCTGGCCGCCTGCGCCCCGCCTGCCCCCGTACCAGAGCCGCAGCCGGAGAACCGCTCGCTGGGCGAGAACGTCAAGGTCTTCGATCCCAGCATGCCGACCAGCGAGATCCAGGCAGCGGTAGACGCGGTCAAGACACAGCAGGTGAACGCGGAGTTCGGCGGCGGGCGCTACGCCCTGATGTTCAAGCCGGGCACCTACGGCACGCCGGACAAGCCGCTGTTCATTGATGTCGGCTACTACACCGAAGTGATCGGTCTGGGCCGCACGCCGGGTGATGTGGTCATCAACGGTCACGTCAACGTCTACAACCGCTGCCTGGACACCGGGACCGACGGCCAGCCCAGCAACTGCATCGCGCTGAACAACTTCTGGCGCTCGGCCTCGAACCTGACGGTCAAGGTGGCGGGCGGCGAGGGCTGTCAGGCGGCCACCAATTTCTGGGCCGTCTCGCAGGCGGCCCCGATGCGGCGCGTTCATGTGGACGGCAAATTCAGCCTGATGGACTACTGCTCGGCAGGGCCACAGTTCGCCAGCGGCGGCTACATTGCCGACTCGCTGTTCAGCGGCACCGACGCGGTGATCAACGGTTCCCAGCAGCAGTTCATCGTGAGAAACAGTGAGATTCCCGGCTGGTCCAACGGCGTGTGGAATCAGGTCTTCTCCGGCGTCAAGGGCGCCCCGGCCACCAGTTTCGCCACCCTGGACGGGGACGGCAAACCCGCCAACCCGTACACCACCCTGCCGATTACCCCGATGTCGCGGGAAAAGCCATACCTGTATCTGGATGCCGCAGGTGAGTATCAGGTGTTCGTGCCGGGCGTCAAAACAAACTCCAGCGGTGTGAGCTGGGCCAGCGGTCCGGAAAGCGGAGGCAAAACCCTACCGCTGAGCGGTTTTTTTATCGCCCGGCCTGGCGATCAGGTCTCTATCCTGAACGCGGCGCTGGGCGCTGGGCGCAGCGTGCTGTTCACGCCCGGTGTGTATGACATCGATCAGACGCTGCTGGTGAACAAGCCCGGTACGGTGCTGTTGGGCCTGGGTCTGGCCACCCTGACAGCCCAGGGCGGCGCCGTGCCCGTGAAGGTGGGGGACGTGAGCGGCGTGAGCGTCGCCGGCCTGACCATCGACGCTGGCGCCACCAACTCGCCGGTCCTGCTGCAGGTGGGCACGCCGGGCGGCGCAGGCGGCAGCGCCAGCGATCCGGTGGCCCTGCACGACGTCTTCTTCCGCATCGGCGGGCCGGGGGTGGGCAAGGCCACGACCAGCCTGATCGTCAACAGCAACCACACCATCCTGGACCACATCTGGGCGTGGCGGGCCGATCACGGCCAGGGCGTCGGCTGGACAGTCAATACCGCCGACCACGGCGTGATCGTGAACGGCGACGACGTGACCGCCACCGGCCTGTTCGTCGAGCACTACCAGAAAGACCAGTTGATCTGGAACGGTGAGCGCGGCCAGGTCGTGCTGTTCCAGAACGAGATGCCCTATGACGCCCCCAGCCAGGCCGCGTGGCAGCACGACGGCATCCTGGGCTACGCGGCTTACAAGGTGGACGACGCGGTCACCACCCATCAGGCCTGGGGGCTGGGCAGCTACATCTTCATCAATTCCGGCGCGGACATCCACGCCACCCACGCCTTCGAGGTGCCGGTCAGGGCGGGGGTCAGGTTGAACAGCCTGCTCACCGTGCAGCTCAACGTCGGACTGGGCGTGATCGACCATGTCGTGAACATGACCGGACCAGCGACCATTCCGCCTGCAGGGCAGACGGAAGGCTCCACCGTGATCAGTCTCAAGCAGTTTCCGGAGTAGCCCCCAAAGCACCGACAAGGCCCGCCACGAACAACTGTGGCGGGCCTTCTACCGATTAAAGCTCAGTTCACCAGTTTGGTCTTGTTGGTCACGAAGTCCATCAGCACGTACTGACCGATGTTCTGCGGCGTGGTGAAGTACGCCTTGCCCTTGGTCATCTCGCTGACGCGGCGCACGAAACCCACCAGTTCGGGATCACGGGCCAGCATGAAGGTGTTGACCTGAATGCCGCTGCGGCGGCAGTTAGCCACCTCGCGCAGGGTGGCGCCCAGCACGTAGGGATCGAGGCCGTAGGCGTTCTTGTAGATGCGCCCGTCCGGCAGCGTCAGGGCGCTGGGCTTGCCGTCGGTGATCATCACGATCTGCTTCATGTCCTTGTTCTCGCGCTTCAGCAGTTGCTGGGCCAGCCGCAGCCCGCCCGCCGTGTTGGTGTGGTACGGCCCGATCTGCGCCTGCGCCAGCTTGCTTACGGGCACTTCCTCGGCGCTGTCGTGGAACAGCACGAACTTCACGGTGTCGCTGGGGTACTGGGTGCGGATCAGGTGGGCCAGCGCCAGCGCCACCTGCTTGGCGGGGGTGAAGCGGTCCTCGCCGTACAGGATCATGGAGTGCGAGCAGTCCAGCAGCACAATGGTGGCCGCCGAGGAGTTGTACTCGGCCTGGCGGATCACCAGATCGGATTCCTCCATGTTCTCCATGCCCTTGCTGAGCACGTTGCCCAGGGTGGCGGTGGTGTCCAGGTTCAGGGTGTCGCCGAACTCGTAGTTCTTGAGTTCCCCCGACATCTCCACGCCGCTGGCGTACTCGCGGGTGTCGTGCGCGCCCGCGCTGCTGCGGCCCAGGCCGCCCATCAGGTCACGCAGCGATTTGTAGCCTAAAAAGTCGATGCTCTTGTCGGTCAGCTGGAAGGTGGCCTCGCCCGACTGGCCCGCGCCGCCCTGGCCGTCCTGATCCTCGAATTCCTTGCGGATAAAGCCGTCCTGCTGCAATTTGTCCATCAGGTTCTTGATCTGCTGGCCCAGCGCGGTGTCGTGGATGTCCGCCGACTGCATGGCTTCCATCAGCTGCTCTTCGGGGATCATGTTGCGCTCGGCCAGGGCTTCCAGAATGGCGTCGAACAGGTCGTCCATGCTGGGGCGCGCGTTGGGATCGGGGTCGTAGGGATCGTTCATGCCCTGTCCCAGCAGGGCCTCCTGGATCATCTGCATCAGCTCGCTGGAATCGAGTTGATCCAGTTCGCCCTCAAACTTGCTGTACCGCGTGATGCGCGCCATGTCGTGACCTCCGTATGGACACAGCATGGCGCGTGTGCGGAGCGGCGTTTGTAAGCGTCGTTTGTAAGGTGGGGCGCCGTGAGACACCGTGCGGCGCGGGTCAGCGCAGCGTCGCGGTCACGCTCTGATCCACCGTCATGGTCAGGGCCACCTGCACGCCGTCCATCTCCACCGTCATGTTGATGGTCTGCCCGGTCTTCTGGGTCAGGGGGCCGGGAAGACCGTCCTTGCGGTAGGTCTGGGTGCCGCTGGCCCGACCACCCGCCAGCTCGAAGTTCATGGCGGGCAGGTCGTCGCTGCCGCCCAGCTTGACCTGCCAGCGGTCGTATTTGCTGCTCTGGGTGAAGGTGTGCAGGCCCTGGGCATTCAGGCCGCCGTAGGTGGTCACGGTGGTGACCTGTAGCGGTGTGGACTGAATCTGTCCGAACAAAGAGGGCAGCTCGGCCTGCGACGCGAAGGCGCCCAGCAGCCCCGACAGCAGGCCGGTGGCGTCCAGCGTGACCGTCTGCGAGCGCGGCTGCCCCTTGACCAGCGGCTGGCCGTACACCCCCGCGAGGTTGGCGTTGTTCTGGCCGGCGAGTTCCTGCAATTTCTGGGGGTCCAGACCCGCGAAGGCAGCGTTCAGGGCGGCGTTGTCGCTCTCGAATTTGAGGCCGCCCACCGTGCCGTCCCGCGCCACCGTCTGGGTGATCCTGAGGGTGACCGGCGGCTGGCCTGGCACGCTCTGCACCACGCTGGACAGCAGGGTCACGTTGCCGTCCGCGTCCCGCCCGGTCACCCGGTAAAACAGCTTGCCCTTCACGGTGACATTCCCGGCCATACCCGCCAACAGACTGCGCTTGATGTCGGCCAGATCTTCCGCCGAGGCATCCGAGCCGGGCAGCGCCATGACCTGCACGTTGGACACCGCCGTACGGCTGGTGGTGGTGGTCTGATATTCCACCCCCGTGCCCACCGGGGCGCTGAGGCTGAGCATCGGAGCGGCGCCAGTGATGGGAGGAGCGCCCTGGGCCGAGGCCAGGGGCAGCAACAACGCGGCGGACAGCAAAAGGGATTTCACACCCACAAGGTAAGGGCCACAGAACCATAAAGTTGCCGCACTTGCCTTCATGAGCCCTCCACGCCGCGCGTGCGGCACAATAGGGCGCATGACAGATTCACGCTCCCGCGCCGAAACGCGCCCCGATGCCCGGCTGGTCGGCCTGCACGCCGAACGCGGCGATCCTCACGTCCGCCTCTCCTCCGCCCTGGCGGCGCTGGAGGGGGCCGGTTGGGGCCTGCTGCTGCCCGGCGAGGCGGCGCTGGCCCGGCAACTGGCCGCCGTGCTGGGCCAGGGCACGCTGCGGGTCGATTCGCGCCTGCGATTGAACCGCGACCTCCTGGCGGTGGCTGGGCTGGCCGCCGCGCCGCTGGACGGCGACTGGCGCGGCGCACGCGCGGTGTGGTTGTTGGAGCCGGAAGCCGGGGACATCGAACGTGCCCGCCGGGCCGGGGTGCCGGTGATCGCCGACGCGACGCTGGCCCCCGGCGGCGGCTGGCTGGGCGTAGGCGCAGAGCTGATCGTGTACCGCGACGGGGCCACCCTGACCGGGCACGGCGACGTGTCGCTGGCCGTGCTGTTCGGCGCGGGAACCCCGCCTGAACCCGTCACCGATCCGCCCAGCGAGCTGAGCGTGGCCCTCGCGCTGCGCGACGTGTCCACCCTGCCCCTACGGCTGGCCCGCGCGGCCCGCACCGTCGCCACGCTGGCAGACCGTCTGGGCGGCGCGGCCCAGGGCGCTGGCCCCACGGCGCTGCTGCTGGCGCCCGACGCCGCCCCCGACACCGCCCAGCCCCCTGGAGGCGTGCGGGCCGCCGCCCGCAGCGTGCCTGCCGGGGTCATCCTGACTCCTGGCCTGGAAGAGGCTGACACGGCGCTGGGCCTGCTCTACGGCCATGAGCCACAAGGCAGACGCGAGGAGCCGCAGAGCAGCCAATCAGCCATGCCCGAGCAGAGCCGTGAGGACAGTGACGCGCGCCAGGGCCGCACTGAAGGCCGCCGCGACAACCGACGGGACCGCGAGGGGAGGCGCGACTTCAGACCGCGCCAGGAGGGCCGGAGCGAGGAGCGCCGCGACGATTCCCGCCACGACTTCCGTCAGGGGGACCGTCCGGAGCGCGGTGAGCGCCCCAGCGCCCCCAGCCACAGTGAATCGCGCCGGGCTGAAACCACCCAGCCTCAATCCAGTCAACCCCAGCCTGATCCATCCAGGCCCAGTCAGGGGCAGGACAGCGCCCCCGAACGGTTCACTTTTGAAGCGCCCGCCGCTTCCTCTTCGGCGGCCTCTCCTGCACAGGCGGAGGAGAGCTGGGAGCCGGAAATCGTCTACAGCGATCTCAATCACCCGCCCGTGCGCGTGCCCACGCCGATCAGCTCTGGCCCAGACGCCTCGCCGCTGGACGCCGGGATACCCGACGTGCGCCGCCAGCCGGAGCGCACGCCCGCGCCGGAGGAACACGACGCCCCGGATAGCACGACCAGCGGAGACAGCCCGTCCAGTGAGGCCAACCACACCGCGCAGCACGGCGCAGCACCGGAACAGGCCAGACCCGAACAGCCCCCACGGCGCGGCAACGGCAATGGCCGGCAGGGGCGCCCGCCCAGGCAGGAACCCCAGGAGACGCCCGACGCAACGCCCGTGATCCTGCCCCCCGATCTGCCCGCCGCCAAGGAGGACCCCGCCGCCAATCTGAGCGACGAACAGGCCGCCGTCTACGCCCGCCTGCGCGAATGGCGCAACGCCGAGGCCAAGCGGCAGGAGATCAGCCGCTTCATCATCGCCAGCAACGCCACCCTGGCCGAAATTGCCCGCCGCGTGCCCTACACCGACGCCGATCTGAAGGCCGTGAAGGGCATGGGGCCGGAGCGCATGAAGAAATACGGCGACAAGATTCTGGAAGTGGTGCGGGGCTGAGCTGAAGTCCTGACCCGCCCGCCCTCTTCCCGGTGGAGAGGGCTTTTTCAGGTCAACGGAACAGCCTCACTGCCCTGCACGAAATACATCTGCGTCGCCGCCAGTCGGGAGCCATGCTTGTCGAAAATGCGGCGCATGGCGGCGTTATCGGCCTCCGTACCACCGTCGTGACGCCCGTAGTCCTGAGCCGCCAGCGCCAGCAGATGCGCGTGCAGGCGCGTGCCCAGCCCCTGCTCGCGCGCCTGCGGCAGCACGCCGATCATGTTGACGCTGGCGGTGTCCGGGCGCCCGCCGGGGCCGACGGCGCCCAGCGCGACAGGCGAGCCGTCTGTCCCTGGCAGGGCGATCAGGGTCCAGCCCTCCGATAGCTCCAGATCTGGCTGACCGAGCTGTTCCAGCAGGACGCGGATCTCGGCCTGATCCGCGTTCACGGTCTGCGCCTGCGGGTCCAGCGGGTAGGTGCGGGCGCGCAGGTCCGTTTCGTACATGACATGTCGGCTGTCCAGCACCCAGCCAGCCGCCTCAAAGGGAGCCGCTTGCAGGGGAGCGAGATGATCGTCGAGCAGCAACCGCTGTTCGGGTCCGGCACCTTCAAGAATTGCGCGGGCCAGCGCCGTCACCGCTTCTTCCGGCGCATCGGATCGCAGGTGTGGAAAGACTGGGATCTGAGGCACAGCATTGATCAGCGCGTTCCCCTCCACCCCCCGCCCCGAGCGCAGGATCAGGGTGTTCTCCAGCCTGAACTGCCCCCCGGCCAGGCGTTCGCGCATGAAGGTCAGGCGTCTGGCCGCGTCCTCCCGGTCAGCGATCAGGGCGACGAGATCGGGCAGGGTTTCGGCGGTGGCGGGTTGAACGGTGAAGGTATTCAAGGGTGACCTCTGAAAAGAGCCACTGAACAAGGCGCGTCCAGTGGCTCAGGAAATGGGGAAAGGTTCAGCTTCTGCGCCAGCTCAGCAGCGCGATGATCAGCGTAAAGGCGATCAGGCTCAGCATCGGAATGGTCAGAATTGGGTTCAGGCCCGACAGGGCGCCCGCGCCCCAGATCGGCCAGGGCGTGTTGCACGGCACCACCGTGGGGTCCACCAGCGCGCTGCATGCCTTCAGGGTGGGAATCACGTTCCAGTCTTCCAGATTCTGGATCAGGGCCACCACCCAGCCCACCGCCGCCAGCGGCAGCACGTAGCGCCGGATCTTAAAATCACTGTTCAGCGCCGCAATGCCCAGGATCACCGCCAGCGGGTACATGGCGATGCGCTGGTACCAGCACAGCACGCAGGGGCGAAATCCCCTGACCTCGCTGAAATACAGGCTGCCCAGCGTGGCGGCCAGGGCCACCAGCCACGCCAGGTACAGGCGGTTGTCGCGGGTCAGCAGGCCCTGGCGGTGACCACGCAGCGGCTCAGACCCCTGCCCCCCTGGCGGCTGGGGCGACGGCTCCACGGGCGGTCCGCTCATTGCTGGGCAGCGTCAATGGCCTTGCTCACGTCGGCGGCCAGGGAGCTGCCCTGCCCGGCGCCATTGACCACCTGCTTGCCATTGACGAACACGGTGGGCGTGGAGTTCACGCCAGCGTCCGACGCCTGCTTTTCCATGGCGTCCACGCGGGCGGCGGTGGCGTCGGTGTCCAGGCAGGTGGCGAACTTGCCCTGGTCGATGCCCTCGACGTTGGTGGCCAATTCCTTGAGGCGACTCTTATTGGCCCAGACGGTGGACTCGTCGCCCTGTGCGCGGAACAGGATGCTCTTGTACCTTCCGAAGGCGTCGTTGCCTCCCTCGTCGTAGACGCACAGCGCGGCCTGGGCGGCCAGCTTGCTGTCGTCGGTGGGCAGACGCGCGGCCTCGGCCAGGAAGGGCCAGAGCAGGGTGTACATCTTGGCCTTGCCGGTGTCCACGTACTTGCTCTTCAGCTCCGGCTCGACGGTGGCCTCGAACTGCTTGCAGGCCGGGCATTTGAAGTCTTCCACCACCACCACGTTCACGGGCGCGTCGGCCTGACCCATGTACGGCACCTCAGCCAGATTGAAGTCGGCGCTGAGGCCCGCGCCTGCCGCCGGTTTGTCCCGCACGGCAAAGAGGGCCAGCGCGATTAGAATCACGGCGACGAGCGTGCCGATCACCAGGATCGTACGGTTGGGGTTGTTTCCCTGAAGTCTGGTCATATGGGCCAGAGTTTAGCGCCCGGAAGTGAGGTTCATTCGGGCGCATGTCCTTGTGGTGAACCCGGACTGATTAGGCGGCCACACCAGCCGCCGTGGTCTGCCGCCCGCGCCGCCGCAGCCACAGCCCGGCGAGTTGCCGCACCAGACTGAACCCCAGCCCCACCAGCATGGCGATCAGCGCCGCACGCAGGAACGTGTCGTTGGCGGGCAAGGTCAATGTGGGGTCAAATTTGGTGCCGAAGCGGGCCACCGCCAGCAGCGTTCCCGCGAACAGCAGCCCGGCAAAGGGCAGGACCAGCACGCCGCCCGAATGCTTGACCAGCAGCAGCGCCATTAAAGCCCCGCCCACCAGCGGCAGGATGATCAGCCACTGCGCCGGGGGGGCCGAGGGACTGAAATAACCCAGCCCGCCCAGCAACAGCCCCAGATAACCGAACCACCCGCCGAACTCGTCGGCCAGGATCACCAAAAAGACCCACAGCAGCAGGCTGTTCTGCCACTCGCCCGGAGTCCACATGACGTAGGCCAGCACGCCCAATACCACCCACCCGGCCAGCAGCCGCAAAAAGGTCAGGAAGCGGGTGCGGTGGGGGGCCTCCTCCTCGGCCCGGCTGGGCAGCGGGGTCAGCGGCGGGGCGGCGCGGGCCGGCGACGGACGGCCCAGCTCTTCTGCCGGCCCGGCTGTCTTGGACAGGCTCACCGCAGGGTCCACGTCCGGCCGCGCCAACACCGTCTGCTCCACATCTGCCGCCGCCGAGGACGTCACCTCGGCAGCCACCGGCTCACCGGCAGGCTGGACGGCTTCAGGGTGCAGATCAGACTGCTCGGACGCGGGCGGTTTGGTCATGCTGCTCCCTTCTTAGCACGCGGCTTGCGCGCGGGGGCTGAGAGAACGAGTTCACGCTCCTCCTTCTCCGCGCTGACGGGCACGATGCCCGGCACCCGGCTCAGGTATTCCCCGGTATAGCTCGTGGGATGCGCCGCGAGTTCCTCCGGCGTGCCGGTGGCGACAATGGTGCCGCCGCGCACGCCCCCCTCCGGCCCCAGGTCGATGATGTGATCGGCCCGTTTCATCACGTCCAGGTTGTGTTCGATGATCACCAGCGAGTTGCCGCCCTCCACCAGCCGGTCGAGCACTTCCATCAGCTTGCGGACGTCCTCGAAATGCAGTCCGGTGGTGGGTTCGTCCAGAATGTAGATGGTCTTGCCGGTGGCCCGCTTGCTCAGCTCGGAGGCCAGCTTGATGCGCTGCGCCTCGCCGCCGGACAGCGTGGTGCTGGGCTGCCCGATGCGCATGTAGCCCAGGCCCACGTCCAGCAGCAGTTGCATCTTGCGCTCAATGTTGGGAATCGCCTCGAAGAAGGTGTGGGCCTCCTCCACGGTCATGTCCAGCACGTCGCTGATGGTCTTGTGGTTGTACTTGACCTCCAGCGTTTCGCGGTTGTAGCGCGCCCCCTTGCAGACCTCGCACGGCACGTAGATGTCGGGCAGGAAGTTCATCTCGATCTTCATCACGCCGTCGCCCTTGCAGTGCTCGCAGCGCCCGCCCTTGACGTTGAACGAGAAGCGCCCGGCCAGATAGCCGCGCCGCCGCGCCTCGTTGGTGCGGGTGAACAGGTCACGAATCTCGGTAAAGACGCCGGTGTAGGTGGCCGGGTTGCTGCGCGGCGTGCGGCCAATCGGGGACTGGTCGATCTCGATCACCTTGTCCAGATGCTCCATGCCCTCGATGCGGTCATACCTGCCCGGCGTGGTCTTGGCGCCGTTCAGTTCGCGGGCCAGCGTGGCGTGCAGGATGTCGTGGATCAGGGTACTTTTGCCGCTGCCCGACGGCCCAGTCACGACGGTCATGGTGCCCAGCGGAATCTCGGCGTCCACGTTCTGGAGGTTGTGTTCGCGTGCGCCGAAGATCTTGAGCTTCTTGCCGTTGCCGCGTCGCCGCTTGTCGGGCACCTCGATCTTCAGCTCGCCGCGCAGGTATTTGCCGGTCAGGCTGTCGGGGTTGGCCTTGACCTCCTGCGGCGTACCCACCGCCACCACCTCGCCGCCGTGGACGCCCGCGCCCGGCCCCATATCCACCAGGTAATCGGCCTCCAGCATGGTGTCCTCGTCGTGTTCCACCACCAGCAGCGTGTTGCCCAGATCGCGCAGGTTCTTGAGGGTGCCGATGAGTCGCCCGTTGTCCTTGGGGTGCAGCCCGATGCTGGGTTCGTCCAGCACGTACAGCACGCCGGTCAGCCCCGATCCCACCTGGGTGGCGAGGCGGATGCGCTGGGCCTCGCCGCCGGACAGCGTGTTGGCGGTGCGGTCTAGGGACAGGTAATCCAGGCCCACGTCCACCATGAACTTCAAGCGGGTGCGAATGGCCTTCAGGACAGGCACCGCCACCGCCGCCCCGAAGGCGTTCAGCGCGTACTCGTAATGCCGGGGGGCGTGGGCGCGGGCCGTGCCGCCCAGGTGGCCCTTCAGGTAGGGCGCGATGGCGTCGTGATCCAGCTTGCCGTCCTGCAACCCCCCGAAGAAGGCGTCGGCCTCCAGCACGCTCATGCCGCCCACCTGGGCGATGTTCAGGCCGCCCACGCGCACCGCCAGAATCTCGGGCTTGTAGCGGGTGCCGCCGCAGGTGGGGCAGGGGCTGAGTTCCATCAGCTCTTCGAGCTTCTCGCGCATGAAGTCCGATTCGGTGTCGGCGTAGCGGCGTTCCAGATTGGGAATCACGCCCTCGAATTCGGTCATGAAGCGCATGGTTTCCTTGCCGTTCCGGCGGTAGACCACCTCGAACGGCTGACCGGGGCCGTGCAGAATGGCCTTTTGGGCCGCAGCGGACAGCTCCCGCCATGGGGTCTTGAGGTTGAACTCCAGGTGTTCGGCCAGCGCCTGCAACTTGTCCCAGTAGTAGATGCCGCCGCCGGTGCCCTTCTTGCTCCACGGCAGGATCGCGCCTTCCGCGACGCTCAGCTTGTCGTCGATCACCAGCTCGGGCGCAAACTCGTTCTTGCTGCCCAGGCCCGCGCAGTCGCCGCACGCGCCGTAGGGGGAGTTGAAGGAGAAGGAGCGCGGTTCGAGTTCCTCCAGCACGCTGCCGTGTTCGGGGCAGGCGAACTTCTCTGAGTACAGCTCCTCGTGCGCCTCGCCGTTCTCTCCCCCGTCGGGCAGCAACACGCGCAGCAGGCTCTCGCCGCGCCGCAGGCCCAGCTCCACGCTCTCGGCAATTCGGCTGCGATCCGTCTCGCGCAGGGTCACGCGGTCAATCACCACGTCCACGTCGTGCTTCTCGAACTTCTCCAGCTTCAGCTTCTCGGCCTCGTCCAGTTCGTACAGCGTGCCGTCCACCCGCACGCGGGCAAAGCCCTCACGGCGCAAGTCACCGAACAGCTTGCGGTACTCGCCCTTGCGCCCACGCACGACGGGAGCCAGCAGAATGGCGCGCTTGTCGGCAAATTCGGTGATCAGCCGATCCGTAATCTCGCTGGGACTCTGTTTTTCAATTTTGCGCCCACAGATCGGGCAGTACGGCGTGCCGACGCGGGCGTACAGCAACCTGAGGTAATCGTGAATCTCGGTGACGGTGCCCACCGTGCTGCGCGGGTTGTGGCTGGTGGTGCGCTGATCGATGGAGATGGCCGGGGACAGACCCGTGATGCTCTCCACGTCCGGCTTTTCCATCAGGCCCAGGAACTGCCGCGCGTAGGCTGACAGGCTTTCCACGTAACGGCGCTGGCCCTCCGCGTAGATGGTGTCGAAGGCCAGCGTGCTCTTGCCGCTGCCCGAAACGCCGGTGATCACGATAAATTGATCGCGCGGCAGCTCCACGGTGATGTCTTTGAGGTTGTGTTCCTTCGCGCCGCGCACCACAAGATTATTCTGCAAGGTAGGTCGCTCCCTTCTTTGGTTGAAAAGCGCGGTCAGCACGTCGAAACGGGCCGCGCGGGATTCTGCCTATTGCGTAAGAGGTGCCAGTCTCTCCGCTCTGAAACGGGATATTCTAGCAGGTCAGGGCGGGGTGGGGCTAGGGCGGGAAAGGCTCTCTAAAGAACCGTGAGGCAGGGGAAGCAGCGCGGGCATCGGCCAGGCCTCCAAGACCGAAGGCGCAGAGTCACCGCCGTGGCCTCCCCTTCACTCCACCTCTCCCGCGCTTCCCCGCACCCTGATAAGCTGCTCTGTGATGTTGCGGCCCCCTTCGCCGCGTCCGTTCTCGCAGTGCGGGCATGAAGGCGCGGCGGTTCTCAGACAAAAGGGCCGTGGATTTGCGGGCAGACGGGTCAAACCCGTGTTCTGCATACCGCGCAAAGGAGTTGGGTTGTGGCGTTTCGAGATGTACTGAATATTGAGGTCAATGCGGGCAACGGTGGCGACGGCAGCATGAGTTTCCACCGGGCCAAATACATGGAAAAGGGCGGCCCGGACGGCGGCCACGGCGGACGCGGGGGCAGCATCATTCTGCGGGCCATCGAGGGCGTGGAGTCGTTGGAGCGGCTGGTGGGCCGCCGCAAGTTCAAGGCCCCCAACGGCGCGTACGGCGAGGGCCGGCTGCGCCAGGGCGGCGACGGCGAGGACGTGTACATCGACGTGCCGGTGGGCACCACCGCCTTCGACGAGGACAGCGGCAAGGTCATCGCCGATCTGGTACGCGTCGGCCAGGAAAAGGTGATTGCGCGCGGCGGCTACGGCGGACGCGGCAACAGCACCTTTGCCAGCAGCACCCGGCAGGCCCCGCGCTTCGCCGAATTGGGCACGCTGGGGCAGAAACGCCGGGTCAGGCTGGAGCTGCGCCTGATCGCGGACGTTGGGCTGGTGGGCTACCCCAACGCGGGCAAGAGCAGCCTGCTGGCGGCCCTCTCGCGGGCCAATCCGGCGATTGCCGAGTACCCGTTTACCACCCTCTCCCCCATTTTGGGCGTGGTGGATCGCCGGGACGCGCACGGCACCCCCATCGAGGAGCGCTTCACGCTGGCCGACATTCCCGGCATCATCGAGGGGGCTTCCTTGGGCAAGGGGCTGGGGCTGGAGTTCCTGCGCCACATCAGCCGCACGCGGGTGCTGGTGTACGTGCTGGACGTGACCCGTGACCCGGTGGAGGAAATGCGCGCCCTGCAGGCCGAGCTGCGCGCCTACGATCCCACCCTGCTGGAGAACGTCGCCCTGATCGCGCTGAACAAGATCGAGCTGGTGGACGAGGATCTGGGCGTGATGGTGGAGGACGAGCTGGCCGAGTTCGGCCTGCCCGTGCTGCGCGTGAGTGCCCAGACGGGCGTGGGGCTGGACGCCCTGCGCGAAACGCTGTTCCAGATGCTGCCTGACCGCGAACTGTGGGCGCAGCAGAACGCGCTGGAGATCGAGCCGGACGAGGTGCAGGCCGAGGCCCTGAGCGTCACCTTCCGCGAGGATCCGCCGGCCCGTGGCGTGGGCATCGTCACCACCGGCGAGAACGAGCGCGTGTGGGAAATCCATGGCGGCGGCTTCGAGGAACGCATCTCGCGCTTCTCGCGCTACATGGAAGACGCCGCCGAGTACCTGGGCGCGGTGTTCAAGCGGCAGGGGCTGTACAACGCCCTGCGACGGGCCGGGGCGCGCGAGGGCGACACGGTGGAAATCGGCAGCTTCCGCTTCGAGTACTTCGACGACGAGGCCGACAAGGACTGAAGATGCAAAGGGCGGAGGCCGGAGCGCAACATTCGCTCCGGCCTCCGCTCTTTTTTGTCCCGCTGATACGGATTCCGTTTGTTTCGTGTAGAAATCGGGACAGCTCCGATTTCTACACTCCACGTCCGGAACCCGTTTTTCTCCTGCTCGCTTCGCTCGGATTTCCAGGTGTTTTCAACACCTTTCAATCGGAGCCCGCATCAGTCCTTCTTCTCTTTCTCGTCGCGCTCGTCGAGCTTCTTCACGACGCCCTCGCTCCATTTGCGGCCCTCGTCGCCGCCCCACAGCATCCACGCGATGTAGCCACGTGAAGGCTTCTCACCGTCCTCGCCGGTCTCATCCAGATTGTCCCCGGCGTGGCGCGGAAAGTATTGCGAGACGTGGCGCACCTCGTCCTCGGTCAGCCGGCCGCCGTCCGCGAGCTGCTCGGCCATGTGCTCGCCGACATCTGTGCCGCCGTAACCATACTCGTCGCGCAGCTTCAGCGCCTTCTTCGCGTTGTCCTGAACGCTTTTGGGGATGGAAAGGTCAAGGTCTGCCATGGCCCACGGTGCCATCCGGCAGGGGCAGGCAATGGTAAGGGCCGCCCCCAACTCAAGAAAGGCTTCAGGCCAGGACAGCGCGGCACAGCCAGACAGTTTTTTGTATGAGTGGGCGGCGCATAGTGGACCGACGATGCCGGCAGTGTTCCAGAAACGAGGGGAAAGAGCCAGGTCACGACTGCTGGTTGCGGGACCCGCAGGCCCGGACAAGGCACTCGCTGCCGG
This sequence comes from Deinococcus radiopugnans ATCC 19172, assembly GCF_006335125.1. Taxonomy (NCBI): domain Bacteria; kingdom Thermotogati; phylum Deinococcota; class Deinococci; order Deinococcales; family Deinococcaceae; genus Deinococcus; species Deinococcus radiopugnans. The sequence goes on along the minus strand of NZ_VDMO01000005.1, from coordinate 40,769 downwards.
ACCGGCAGATGAGGCGTGATGCCGGCGGGGTGGGCATGACTCCTGCTGCAGCCTCCAGCGAGCGCTGGGCGGAACTGGTCGAGCTGTACGAGTACCGTGTGGCCGATACGGTCCAGGGCCGGGTGCCGCGCAGCGGACGACGCGCGCTGGCCGATCTGCGCGAGGAACTGCTGAGCGCGCCGCTGGAGTCGGCCCTGTACCGGCGGCTGCTGGCTGCGGACCGCCAGTTCCGTGCCCACCAGAAGACGCTCAGCAAACCCCCGGCAGCCCCGCCCGCTCCCCCGCAACCGACCGTGTGGGACGCTGCCCAGAGCAGCGAGTCCGAGGAGGCGCGGGCCTGGGAGGAGTTGCAGATGCTGGCCTGGGGAGACGCCGCCCGCGCCGCCCTGCAGGACCACATGACCGCGTGGCGGCGCGAACCCGGCCTGCTGAGCCTGCGGGTGCTGTACGCCGCGCTGGAAAATGCCGAGCGGGCCGGGCAGCCGGGCCTGGCCGGACAGACGCCATTTGCCGTGCCCAGGCTGCACGACCCGCTGACCGATCTGGACAATCCCCAGGTGCTGCAGGTGCTGGTAGAGGCCACCGTCGACCTGCTGGTGCAGCCCAGCGGCTGCGAGCGGCTGGGAACGGCCCTGGCGCAGGTTCAGGCCACGCCCTTTCCGCGCCACCCGGACGAGGACGTCCTGCGGGCCTGGGTTGAGGCCGCCGAGCGCGAACCGCTGGCCCCCCAGGCCAAGGACACGCTGATCCAGGCGCTGCACAGCCAGTTCGAACCGCCCCGCGACCCGCGGGAGCGTCCGGCCATCCGGCAGGCGGCCCGCGATCTGGGCCAGCGCCTGGGACCGCTGCTGGCCGGCGGCACTCCTCCGGCTCTGGGCGGCGTGCCCCACCACAGCGTCCTTTACGCCACCCAGCCGCACACGGCCCTGCGCGCCCCGGACGACGGGGCAGATGAACTGGTGGTCTGGCTGCCGGGCGCGTCCAGCGTGCGCTGGCGGGACACCAGCTTCCAGTGGCAGGCCATCGGCCAGAACTGGCAACTGCAGGCCGGCAACCAGATCACCTTGCTGCAACCCCAGGCCGACCCCGCCGAACGCCGCGTCACCCTGGAGCTGCCCCACCTCCAGTTCCGGGCCTTTGTAAGCGGCGCGTACCTGCTGCTGCGCGCCCACACCGACCCGCAGGCGGACCTGAGCCGTCTGCTCGCGCTGGGGCGGGCGGTCGCGCTGCTGCTGGACCCGGCCGAGTCCTATGCCGCCCTCCGGCTGGGCCGCGCCGCCGCGCAACTGCTGCGCGAGGGGCGCGTGGATCCGGCTGGCCTGACCGCCAGCAGCGCGGCCAAATACACCCTGGCCTCGCCCGCGGCCCTGCTGGACTTCGCCCGCAAAGGGGCCGAGGCGCTGTGCGCCCAGTTGACCCCGCACAGCACCCAAGAAATTCTCGACATCCTGCGCAGTGCGGCGCGGCCACTGTGGCTGACCGGCGACTGGGAAGACCGGCTGGCCGGGGCGCTCGACATCGCCGTCCACCACCGTGAGCCCCTGCCCGCCGCCCTGAAACAGACCCGCGTCACCCTGCCGTCAGACACGTCGGGCATTTGCGTGGAGCTGCGCGACGATCCACCGCTGTCGTTGCAGTTCGGCGCCCGCGCCCTGACCCTGCGGCGTGATTTTCGCCGGGAATGGTCGGCGATCATGCCGGGGCACGCCCCACTGGCCCTGCAGGATCTGACGGTCGCCCGCGTGCCAGGCTTCAACGTCATTCTGGCCCGCCACGGCACCTGGCTGGCCGCCGCCGCGCAACCAGACCGGGAAGCAGCGGGGGCGCCTCCGTAAACACGCGGGAACTGGGCCGCCATCAGGGCGGCTTACGCTGTGGGACGGTGGAGCGCGGCGGCCAGGAGCCAACGGGTGGAGTGACTCTTGACTGCCCACTACGCATTGTTCAACACGCCAGAGGACCTCTGGTGGTCACGCCAGCGTCCGGGACGATGAGGCCACCACCGCACAGCTGCCTGCTCAGCTGTCGGGCAGTCAAGCCGGAAGTCAAGAGGGAGGCGGTTCAACCCGGGCGGTCCTGGCCCACGGCCCGCGCGCTCAGCGGATAAACCACACGATCAGCCGGGTAGCATGCCCGGCGTCCTCAAACACTCTTGAAAACGCATCCCAGGCGTTGATCCGCTCCCCCATCTCCGGCGCGGCATGAGCGCCCAGCAGGGCCAAGTCAGAACGGGTCAGCCAGGTTTCGCCGGTGATGTCGCCGTCCTCGAACAGCAGATCGGCGCTCACCACGGTGCTGAGCTGCGGCGGATGGGCGCGGTTCGCCACCCCCGCCACCTCCAGGAGTTCCAGCAGTTCGTCCGCGTTGGCCACCATGAAGCGGGCCTCGGCCTGCCAGGGACTGGGCTGGGCGGGCATCAGCAATTCCCCAGCGTCCGGGACAGGCGCCGATGCGGCGAGCGAACCCTCCTCCGCGGCCCCAACTGGACCGCACTCACAGATGACGACGGCCAGCGCCAGCATGGCTTAACCAGCCGCCAGCGCGGCCCCAGCCCCCACTGCACGGGCCTCCTCCGGATTGGAGGCGTGACGGCCCAGCTCGGCGTCCACGTCCGGCCACTCGATGATCTCGAACCGGCTGTTGCGGATGGCCGGGGTAAAGCCGGCATCCACCGCGATTCGCACCAGTTCGCGCACGGTGGCCTTGTGACGCCCGCCGCCGCCTGCCGCCGAGACCACGTTTTCCTCCAGCATGGTGGACCCCAGGTCGTTCGCGCCGTAGTACAGCGCCGCCTGCGCCACCTTGAAGCCCTGTGCGGGCCACGAGGCCTGAATGTTGTGCAGGTTGTCCAGCGCGATGCGGGCCACGGCCAGTTGCTGCAGGTACTCGTGGGCGGTGGCGCCGGGCGCCTTGCCGTGCAGCCGGGTGTGCTCGGTCTGCAGGGTCCACATCGCGAAGCCTGAAAAGCCGTTGCCGCTGTACTCGCGGTTGGCCTTGTCCTGCTGCTCGCGGATCTTCAGCAGGTGGCTGGCGCGCTGGGCGAAGGTCTCGCCGAAGCCGATCACCATGGTGGCAATCGTGTACAGCCCCTTGCGCTGCGCGGCGTCGATGATGCGAAACCAGTCCTCGCTGCGGATGCGGGCGGGGGCAGCCCTGGCCCGCACGTCGTCTTCGAGAATCTCGCCGCCGGCGCCGGGCAAGCCGTCCAGCCCCGCCTCGATCAGGGTGTCCAGCAACGCGTCCAGCTCCAGGCCGAAGGTCTTTTCCATGAACAGCACTTCTTCCGGCGAGAAGGCGTCGATGCGGATGGTGGGGTGGTTGGCCTTGATGTGGCGCAGCAGCCCGGTGTAGTAGTCCAGCCCCAGTTCGGGGTTCACGCCGCCCTGCATCAGGATGCGGGTGCCCCCCACTTCCTCCAGTTCCACGATCTTGGCGCTGATCTCCTGGTAGTCCAGCGTGTAGCTGTCCTTCTGACGCCGGGTGCGGTAAAACGCGCAGAAGTTGCAGCCCACGTTGCAGATGTTGGTGTAGTTGATGTTGCGGTCGATCAGAAAGGTCACGGTGTCCGGGTCACGCCGCTCCAGGCGCAGGGCGTTGGCGACCCCGGCGACGTCCGGCAGCGGCAGCGCGTACAGCGCCTCAATCTCGGCGGCATTCAGGCGTTCGCCGCGGGCGGCCTTGTCCAGCACCGGGGCAGGTGAAGTGGGGGAAAGGGCGGTCATGCGGTCAACGTACCACTCCTGAACGCACCATATTCCCGCCTGAAATACGCTCGGCAGCTGCGCCGCATCCGGCTTCAACACTGCCACGGCGGCAATGAAGATCACCCCAAGTTTCTCCCAAGAAAGTCGCGCGTATCATGATTTCTGGACAGTTGAGAGCGGCGGGGAAGCGCCGAGCAATAAAGACATGGAAGCGTTTTCCACCCCTGGAGGTGAGCTGGAATGAAAATGGGAATGATCGGTCTGGGCAAGATGGGCGGCAACATGGTCCTGCGCCTGACGCGCGGCGGCCAGGAGGTCGTCGGCTACGACCGCAGCGAGGAAAGCGTCGCCCTGATCGAGCAGCAGGGGGCGAAGGGCGCCCGGACGATGGACGAGCTGATCGAGGCGCTGGGCGAACCTGGTCAACGCGCGGTGTGGGTGATGGTGCCGTCGGGCAAGATTACCCAGTCGGTGATCGACGACCTGGGCCAGCGCCTGGCCCCCGGCGACATCGTGGTGGACGGCGGCAACAGCAACTTCAAGGACACCATGCGCCGCGCCGAGGAACTGGGAGCCAAGGGCATTCACATGGTGGACGTGGGCACTTCCGGCGGGGTCTGGGGCCTCTCGGAAGGCTACGCCATGATGGTGGGCGGCCACGAGGAAGCCGTGGAGCGGATGCGCCCGGTGCTGGAAGTGCTGGCCCCCGCGCCTGACCAGGGCTGGGGCCGCATGGGACCCTCGGGGTCCGGCCACTACGTCAAGATGGTCCATAACGGGATCGAGTACGGCATGATGCAGTCCTACGCCGAGGGCTTCGAGCTGATGCGCCACAAGGAAGAGTTCGGACTGGACATGGCGCAGATTGCCGAGCTGTGGCGCTACGGCTCAGTGATCCGCTCGTGGCTGCTGGACCTGACCGCCGAGGCCCTCAAGAACTCGGCGGACTTCGATCAGCTGTCCGATTACGTGGCCGACAGCGGCGAGGGGCGCTGGACCATCATCGACAGCATTGAGCAGGGCGTGCCGACCCCGGTGATCACCCTGGCCACCCAGATGCGTTTCCGCAGTCAGCAGGAGACCAGTTACGCCGGGCAGATGCTTTCGGCCATGCGCCGCGCCTTCGGCGGTCACGCGGTCAAGACCCTGGAAACCCCCAAGAAGGAAGGCTTCGTGCCGGAAGTGGAACCAGGCCAGCACCCGAAGGCCGCCGCGCCGGAAAACATCCCCGCCTCCAAGGGAAAACACCAGGGCGACGGTTCCGTCAAGGAGCAGCTGGGGGAAACCGGACAGAAACGCACCACGGGTGACCAATGACCGCAAAACGCGGCAAGAAGGCGGCGGAGCCCGACAAGGCGTCCAAGCCGGCTGCTCAGGAAGCAACCCCGAAGAAGGCACGGACCGGAAAGGTCTCTGCCTCCGCCACCAAGGGGGCCGTGAAAGAGAAGATCGCCTCGCAGACGGTGGGGGTGGCGCAGCCCGCGCCGGGAGCGAAAAAAGGCTCCAGACCGTCCGCGAAGTCGCGCAAGCGCACGGCGGACGGGGCCGGTGCGGACGGCCAGAATCCCTTCCGCACCACCATGCGCCGCAGCCGCGCCCCCGAACCGGCGACGATGGTCATCTTCGGCGTGACTGGCGATCTGTCGCGCCGCAAGCTGCTGCCCGCCATTTTCGGGCTGTGGCAGGACGGGCTGCTGGGCAGCGCCTTCAACATCGTGGGCGTGGGCCGTCAGGAGATGACCGACGACGAGTTCAAGGACTACGCGGTCAAGGCGCTGCAGGAGAGCAAGGAGACCGACGCGATCCAGCCGGGCAGCCTGGAAAAATTCCGCGAACTGCTGTTCTACGAATTCGGCGAATTTGGCGAAGACGAGGTCTACGATCTGGTGGGCCAGGAACTCGACCGCGCCGAGGCCGCGCACGGAGGCCGCAAAAACGCGCTGTTCTACCTGTCCACGCCGCCCAGCCTGTTCGAGCCGATCAGCAACGGCTTAGGCCGCCTGGGGCTGGCCGATCAGTCGGAGGGCTGGCGCCGGATCGTGATCGAGAAGCCGTTCGGACGTGACCTGGACAGCGCCCGCGAGTTGAATGCCGCCATCCACGCCACCTGGGACGAGTCGCAGGTGTACCGCATCGACCACTACCTGGGCAAGGAAACGGTCCAGAACCTGATGGCGATCCGCTTTGGCAACGCCATCTTCGAGCCGCTGTGGAACCGGGGCTACGTGGACCATGTGCAGATCACCGCCGCCGAGGACCTGGGGCTGGAGGGCCGCGCCGGGTACTACGAGGAAGCCGGCATCGTGCGCGACATGCTGCAAAACCACCTGATGCAGCTGTTCGCGCTGACGGCCATGGAGCCGCCGGCCGCCTTCGACGCCGACGCCATCCGCGACGAGAAGACCAAGGTGCTGCGGGCGGTCAAGCCCATTCCGCTGGACCGTGTGGATCAGGTGGCCGTGCGCGGCCAGTACGGCCCCGGCAGTATGGACGGCGAGCGGGTGCCGGGCTACCGCGAAGAGCCGGGGGTCAAGCCGGACAGCCGCACCTCCACCTACGTGGCGGTCAAGCTGGAAATCGACAACTGGCGCTGGCAGGGCGTGCCGTTCTTCCTGCGCACCGGCAAGCGGCTGCCCAAGAAGGTCACGGAAATCGCCGTGGTCTTCAAGCGCGCCCCGCTGGGCATCTTTCCCGGTGGCCTGGAACGCAACGTGCTGGCCTTCCGCATCCAGCCCGACGAGGGTGTGAGCCTGAAATTCTCCAGCAAATCGCCGGGACAGGAGATGGTGCTGCGCGAGGTGGTCATGGATTTCCGTTACGACGCGTTCGGCGCGCAGCTGGAAAGCCCGTATTCCCGGCTGCTGCTCGACGCCCTGATCGGCGACGCCACCCTGTTTCCCCGCGAGGACGAGGTGGATCACGCGTGGCAGATCGTCAGCGGCATCCTGCAGGCCTGGGACGTGCGTCCGGGCAAGGGCCGGACCCCCGACTTCCCCAACTACGCCGCCGGCACCTGGGGTCCAGAGGACGCCGAAGCATTGATTGGCCCAGACCGGCGCTGGAGACGGCTGTGAACAGGCTGGAGAAGCAGGCGGGAGCGATGCAGGGCGGGGCAACGTTTAATCCGCACCACCGGGGAGCGACCACATGACCACCGCCCCGGCCATCAAAGTCCTCGGACCTGTGGAGACCACCGTCCGCAAAGCGCAGGTCACGCTGGACGAATTGTGGACACAGACCGGCGTGGAAACGCGGGCCTACACCGGCAACATCATCGCGCTGACCGTTCGGCGACACCTGGAGCGCGTGCAGCAGGCGCTGGCTGGACTGGAGGGCCGCTACGCCGGGCGGCAGATTATCGGCGTGATGGACGGCACCGACGATCTGATGGTGCACGCCAGTCTGGTGTCGCAGCGCGGGGGAACGTTCGTGGAGCGGCTGACCCTGGACGCCAGCACCGAGCAGCTGCGGGGCGCGATCCTGCCGCTGCTGCGCCCCGCCACCGTCAACCACGTGTGGTGGGGGGCAGACACCAAGCCCGGCGGCCCGCTGCTGCGCGAGCTGACCGACATCGCCGATCAGGTGATTGCCGACAGCCTGACGCTGGACATTCCCCCGGCCCGGCACTACGCCCTGGCCGACCTGGGCTGGAGCCGCTCGGCAAGCTGGCGCGAAGCCCTGGCGCAGGTGTTCGACAGTCCCGAGGCGGCCCGGCAGCTGCCGCATGTGGACCGCCTGACCGTGCGCTACGCCGGCAGCAAAGACCTGCCCGCCCGCCTGTACGCCGGATTCGTGGCCGACACACTGGGGTGGACGAACCTGAAGAACGTGGAGTTCAAGTCGGCCCGCTGCGGGCGCGAGAACGGTGACCTGTGTGGGGTAGAGCTGGCCGGCGAGGGCGTGCGCTTCGTGCTGGCAGCGGGTCAGGGCGAAACAGCGCGGGTGGAAGCCGTCTGGGACGGCCGGACACACCTCTCGGAAGTCAATGTGCCGGCCATGTCGCTGGCCGAGGGGCTGGGCCGGGTGATGGCCCGTCCGGAACGCGGCGAAATCTTCGAGCGGGCCTGGAAACTCGCCAAGGTGTCGCTGTGAGCGGGCCACGAATCACGGGGGCTTTCCGCGCGATCATCACAGGAGGCCAGCCATGAACCTGCGCGTCTTTCCCACCCCCCAGGCCACAGCGGACGCAGCGGCCGAGGCTTTTGCCCGTGCGGCGCGCGAGGCGGTGACGGCGCGTGGGGCCTTCCACGTGGCGTTATCAGGCGGTAGCACCCCCAAACTGATGTACGCCACCCTGCGGGAGCTGCCGGACATTCCCTGGCGGGCGACGCACATCTATTTTGGCGATGAGCGCAGCGTCGGGCCGGACAGCCCCGACAGCAATTACGGCACGGCGCAGCATGACCTGCTGTCCTACGTGCCGGTTCCCTCTGCCCAGATTCACCGCATGGAAGGTGAGCGCCGTCCGCTGGAGGAGGCCGCCGCCGCCTACGCCTCCCTTCTGCCCGAGCGTCTGGACGTGAACCTGCTGGGCATGGGGGACGACGGCCACACCGCCAGCCTGTTTCCCGGCACGGCGGCGCTGGATGCGGACGGACGTGTGGTGGCCAACCGGGTTCCCCAGCACGATACCTGGCGCCTCACCATGACCTTCGGCGAGATCAACGCGGCCCGTCAGCGCTGGCTGCTGGTCACCGGCGCGAACAAGGCGGGCGCTCTGGCCGACGTGCAGGCCGGGCGCGGCAACCATCCGGTCGGCCGGGTCCGGGAGCCGGTGTGGTTCGTGGATGTGGCGGCAGCCGGAGCGCTTCAGTACTGAGGGCAAAAGTCGTTCAGGCCGCCCGACCACCGAAACCGAGCCACCAGTCATCGAAATTCTGCGTGCTGGCGCGTGATCGGGATTTCTCAGTGCCCTGACGCTCGGGGCAAGGGCAGCACTTTTACCGCCATGCCTCTCAACCGGCGGGACTGCGGCGCCATTCGGCCAGACGGATGTCGTTGCGGCCCTGCTGCTTGGCGCTGTACATCGCCTCGTCCGCGCGGGCGATGACTGCCTCGGACAGCTCTCCGGCGGCGGCGTTGGCCACGCCGAAGGAGCCGGTGACCCCCACCACCTCGCCATGCCACTGCTGACGCAGCTCGTTGCGAAGGGTATTCAACAGTTTCCGGACCTGGGTGTCGCTCAGCGGGGGGAGGATCAGCAAAAACTCCTCGCCGCCCCAGCGGGCCGCCACTCCGCCCTGTGGCAACAGCGCCTGGGACAGTTGCGCCACCCCGCGCAACACCAGATCGCCTGCGGCGTGCCCATGCTTGTCATTGATCTGCTTGAAGTGATCGAGATCGAACAGCACGACCGTGTAGGCGGCGCCCCGGCCAGACAGCTCCCGCAGGCGCTCCTCGGCGGCCCGCCGGTTGGCGATTCCCGTCAGCACGTCGATCAGCGCCGCCGAGCGCGAGGCCAGCAGTTGTGCCCGCTGGGCTCCGAAGATCGACTGGATCAGAATCAGCACGCCGCCACTCAGCAGCAACTGTACCGTGGCGCCGATCAGGCTCAGCCGCGTCTCGGCCGGAACCGTAGCGGCCAGGTGCCAGCCACAGATCATCACGGCAATGCCCAGAATGAGGACGGCGTAGTTGGTGGCGACGCGTGCCGGAAAGACGTAAAACGCGGAGGTAAACAGCACCGCGAACCAGTAGGTGTTCTCCGACAGAGTCCTGGCGCCCGGTGGCATCACGCTGTACTGGTGACTCAGGGCCAGCAGCAGATAGGTGCAGCCTCCCAGGAAGGCCAGTGACGTGGCGCGCTCGTAACGGATGAGCCCCATGGACAGCAGCAGCTGTGCGCCCAGCATCAGCGCCGACAGCAGGGGCAAGGCCCAGACGTCCAGCGCGTCGAAGTTCGGGGCCTGGGACCACAGCGCCGCCATGCTGGCACAGACCTCAAGCACCACCACCAGCAGGAACATCCGCCGCTGCCCGGGTTGCCAGGTGGACGGCGGTGCGCTGATGGGACGGCGGGGAACAGTCAAGGGCACTCCACGGAAGAAGAATCAAGGCCTCGGATCGAACAGGCTAGCCCGAACCGGACTGACCAGAACGATAGGTCAGGGGACACCAGAGCAGGGGACGACTGGGCACAGGATACACCGTTCTCCACCCAAGCATTTCATCTCTTTCGTTTTGTGGCACGGGTTCCAGCCTCTGCCATGCTCCGTGCCCCAGGCTGAGACACGCTGCTCGGGGCACCCGCGGCTGGGCTGACGTCTAGGATGGCCCCACCTTGACCCTGGCTGGCGACGTCAGCCGTTCAGGCCAGAACTACGAGTTGTGCAGCACGTTCATGATGTCGCCGTCCTTCATCACGTATTCCTTGCCCTCGGTGCGGACCCAGCCCTTGGCCTTGGCGCCCACCCAGCCCCCGGCCTCCACCATCTTGTTCCACTCGATAACCTCGGCGCGAATAAAACCGCGTTCCAGATCGCTGTGGATCTCCCCGGCGGCCTCCGGGGCTTTCTCGCCGTCACGGATGGTCCAGGCGCGCACTTCCTTTTCACCGCTGGTGATGAAGGTGATCAGGCCCAGCGTCTGGTAGCCCACCTTGACCAGCTGATCCAGGCCGCTTTCCTGGACGCCCAGGTCGGTCAGGAACTCGTGGGCCTCATCTTCGGGCATTTCCGCCAACTCCCCCTCGATCTGGGCGCTGATCTTGACCACGTTTGCGCCCTCGGCGGCGGCGTACTCGCGGACCTGACGCACGTAATCATTGTCCTCGGTCAGGTCGTCCTCACCCACGTTGGCCACGTAGATCACGGGCTTGGTGGTGATCAGGCCAAACTCTTTGGGAACCGGCGCGTCGTAGCTGCCGGCGCGGGCGGGTTTGCCCTCGCCCAGCACGGCCAGAATCTGCTCGGCCAGTTCAGCGTGCTCGCGCGCTTCCTTGTCTCCGCCCTTGCCCTTTTTCTGCAGGTTGCCCAGCCGTTTTTCCAGACCGGCCAGGTCCGCCAGGATCAGTTCAGTGTTGATGGTCTCGATATCATCCAGCGGATCGACCGTACCGGCCACATGTACCACGTTGTCGTCGGCGAAGCAGCGCACCACATGGGCAATCGCGTCGGCCTCACGGATGTTCGCCAGGAACTGGTTGCCCAGACCCTCGCCCTTGCTGGCCCCCTTGACGAGCCCGGCAATGTCCACGAACTCTACGAAGGTGGGGATAATCGGCGGCACGCGCTCGCCCTTGGTAAACACCCGGCTCAGGGCGCTCAGGCGCTCGTCCGGCACCGTCACGCGGCCCACGTTGGGCTCGATGGTGGCGAAGGGATAGTTGGCCGCCAACGCTCCAGCGCGGGTGATGGCGTTAAACAGCGTGCTTTTTCCGACGTTCGGCAATCCGACAATTCCAATGCTCAGGTTAGAAGCCACAAAGACCCTCCAGTTTCTCTGCCTGCCAGTCCAGCAGGGCAACCCTTGCAGTTTAAGCCAAAAGGATGCTCGGCCGCGTCGCCCCGTCCAGTGAAGTGTCTGGGGCTGCCGACAACGCCCGCCGAGGTCCGGTGAGTCCTGGCTGGACGGCGAGACAGCCCCACGCGTTGGCGGCCCCCGATGATGAGGCACGGACCTGGCCATGGCCCGCCCGCCCGACAAACACAGGGCGACTTAGGAAGGCGCGGCGTCTGTGTCAGGCCAGCCGGAGCATGGGTGGGTTACGGCGAATTGGCGGTGCCGGGTGCGCGGCGCACACCGACCACCACCTTGGCATCCCGCAGCTTGTTCTGCCAGTAGGCGAATTCCTCGCGCTCGACATCATCATCCACTGGAACAGGCCAGGACTCGTTGTCCTTGCAGATGTTGCCCTTAGTTTCCTGGCAACTGGGGGTCCACAGGTTGTGGTAATACACCTTGCCTGCAGAGTCAAACCGTTTCCAGCCGATCACGTTCTTCTCGACCACGTTGTTGAGGAAGGTCCGGGAGTTGTTGCCGGCCCCATTGATATTCCAGACATACAGGCCGACATTGGCGTTTGGATCGACCACGCCGCCCGGCAGCAACCCTGTGGAAACGAGCCGGTTGCTGTACACCCGCTGATGGTGTCCGCCCGCAATCCCCACCCCATGGTTAGAGGTATTGATCACCTGGTTGTTAAAAACCTCGACATACCCGCCCGCGATGTCCATGCTGTCCTTGCGCCCGTCACCCAGCAAGATGCCGCCGCCTGAATAATCCTTGGCCTTCAGAGGGTTGGCGGAGTAAGCCCCGTGAATATAGTTGTCGTGAATGCTGATCGGACTGGCGGCCGTGCCGCTGGACTCGTACATGCTGATGTTGTCCTCGACCGCACTCTTGCCCGGCTCGTTGACCACCTCGTTCCAGGCAATCTCGACTTTGGGCACCCGGGCGATCCGGTTAAACTGCACCGCCTGAACAGAGTGGCGTTTTCCAGTGTATTTCCCCTGCTGGTTCACGATCCGTCCATCCACGTTCCTGACCCGGTTGCGCAGAATCTTGATGGTCTGTCCAGCCCCAGGATTCCCATTGAAGAGATTGATGTAGATGCCCGAAGTGCCCTGCATGTCGTTGTTCTCAACAAGCAGGTTGAGGGCCGTCACGACAGCCAGAAACCGACCAGGATACGCCCCGTTGGTCAGGGGGTTAAGCCCGTAGCCGGTGGTGTTCCGAACCGTCAAATTCACCTCGTTGCCGCGAATCAGGTTGCCGCGCCCACGCAGAAACGAGTTCTCGATCACGACAGGTTCACTGGTCTTGATGGTGACGGCCGCCACCTCCGGGTCAAAACTCTGCCAGTTGCCCCGGTACGTGCCGCCGCGGGTGATGACCAGGGGGCCGGCATACGCGGGTCCCTCGGACGGATCGGTGTCCGGGACGATGGTGCGCGGATCGACACTGGGGACGCAGGCCGTCAGCCCCAGCGTGAGGGCTCCGAGGATGAAAGCCGCACGGAGCATCCTTCGCCCCGGCCCACGCGCAGCCGTGCCTCCCGTCTTCTCACGAGGTGTCACCGACGCGTTCTCTACGTTCCCGAGCGCTGCTTTCCTGATGGCTTTCACGTGTACAACAGTGTATCTGGGGTAGGTGAGTGTTGTCCTCCGTTCCAGTCCTCACACCAGTCGTTGCTGGGTCACCACCGGCCTGTCGGACCGCAGCCAGGGCCAGCGCCGCGTGTAGTCAGCGATCTTGGCGGCGCACAGACCGGGGGTGTGGTTATGAGGATTGGGGCGCAGGAGGCCGCTGGCCAGCTCATCCAGACCGTAGGGCGCGTGGACCGCACCGTGCGCGCTGATGCCCACGCAGGTGCAGGTCACCAGAAACTGATCAATGCCCTCGCGGACGCTGTTCAGCGGCGGGCGGTCCTGCCCGAACTTTCCATTGAACCACAGGTGAACGCGGGCCTGATTCCGGACCTCAATGGGCACGTTCAGGTCGCCGAACAGGGCCTGTGCACGGCGGATCACAGCGTCCTCGGCCTCGTAGCTGACGTCGTCATCCCAGTAGAACACGTCGTAATCCCGAATCTGCGCCGTGGGTGGCTGACCGCTCCGCACGTTCCAGACCGTGCCGAACAGCGCTCCCGCGACCAGATGGCCCTGTTGCACGTCCAGGTCCGGCAACCGCTCCAGAATGGCCGCGTTGAATGGATTCAGGCGGACCAGCCTCAGGAATTCAGCCTGGCTCAGGCTTGCCGTATTCATCCCTGCCGCGCCGCCTGCACCAGGGCAGGAAACTGCGTGGTGCAGATCCAGTCGCGCTGCCAGCCCGGCCAGGTATGACCCAGGCGTAGTGTGGGCAGCAGCCGCGAGGGAACAGTCAGCCCCCGCGCTCCGGCAATGGCCCCCACCACGCAGGCCACTGTGTCGCTGTCGTCGCCCAGCAGGACGGCGGCCTCCACACAGGCCTGCCACGAGTTGGCCCCGGCGTGCTTCACGGCGGCCTCCAACGTATCCAGCACGAACCCGCTCTGCGAGGTCAGGGTCCCCGACAATCCGGATCGCACGCGGGCGCGGACCTCGGCCCGGGCCTGCCGCTCGCGGTCCTTGAAGGCCGCATGGGCTTCGCGCGTGTCCAGACCGAACAGACCCTGGTCCAGCAGGGCCGCGCGGGCGTCAAAGTCATCGGTCACGGCCAGCGCGGTGGCGGCGGCGGCGGCGTAGGGTTGTCCCCCAGCCAGCGCCTCCAGAAACGCCGTCAGAAAGACGGAGGCGTACACGCAGCGCGGGTCGGCGTGGGTCAGGGCCGTGACCGCTGCCGACTCACGGGCCAGGGCGCTGCCCCGGAAACCGGCGATCCACACGGCGGCAATTCGCATCAGTCCGCCGTTTCCGGCCCCCTGGAAACCGCTGGCCTGCCACGCGCGCACCCCGCCGTCAAGCGCACAGAACCGCAGGGCCGCGCGGGTCAGGCCGCCCACGTCCGGCGGCCCAGCCTCCAGCCAGGCGTGCAGGGCTGCCAACACACCCTCCAGACCGCTGCGGCGCGCGTAACCCAGCAGCGTCGCCACGGTCATCTGGGTGTCGTCGGTGGCCTCGCCCGGCGCGAAGCCGAACACGCTGCCCGGCTGGTAGTCGGTGATGGTCTGGCCGTAATGGGCCGCGATCGCCTGGGGCGTTTTGAATTCGGTGGCCGCTCCCAGCGCGTCTGCGGCTGCCAGCGAGAGGAGCGTCCCGGTCCCGGTGAACATGGGGGCATTGTGCCACGGACGCTTTGCTGCGGTCCGGTAGACCGCCCGGTCACCCCCGCCCCCACCGGGGGCATCCCAGCGCCCCGCCCTGTTCAGCGGTTCCAGGCCCTACACTGTGCTCACGTTATGGTGCGCGGCGACCTCGCAGTCTTTCCCTTTCTTTCCGTGATGCAGATGCTCCTGACCAGTGGCCGGGAAGGGCTGCTGAGCGTGGACCACGTGCGCGGCGGCCAGCTGTGGCTGGAGCGCGGTGAGATCATCCACGCCCGCTGCGGCGCGCTGACCGGCGACGCCGCGCTGCAACTGCTCGCCAGCCTGGGCAGCGGCACCTTCGTGTTCGAGCCGGGCATCAGCGCCCCCGAGCGCACCCTGCATCTGCACCGCGACTCGGCGCTGCGCCGCCTGTTCGAGGAAAGCAACGCCTGGGAGCCGCTGCTGCGCGCCTTTCCCGACTGGCAGCGCCGCCTGCGCTTCACCCCCCGCTGGACCGAGGCCCAGCCCGTCACCCAGCCCCAGTTCCGCGCCCTGAAACTGGTCTCGCAGGAACTGGACATCCGCACCCTGCTGGAACGTTGCGGCGAGGCGCCGCGCAGCGTGCTGGAGACCCTGCGGCCCTTCATGCTGGCCGGGCTGATCGAGGAATGCTGAGCCAAGCTCCGGCGAAAAGGCAGACATGGACCCTGGGAGCCAGTCAGGCAGGCTGGAAGGGAGACATCCTTCCAGTCCAGCACGCTCCCACAGCGACGGTGGACTCTGGCCACGGCGGCGGGCAAGAGGACAGCGGGGGGGGATTACGTGGGGCGGACACTCCCGCACTCTCCCGATCCATCAACGGTACGCACAATTCGCTGGCCTTCCGCCCTGCGGATTCCCTGGCACGCAAACAATGAACCGGGCGGAAAGAAAGCCTCCGGCCGGTTCATTGAGACACCACTGTATTTCTTATCAGTCAAAACTGCATCCCTGGCGGGACGTCCACCTGCAAGTCCCTACCGTGAAAACACGCTGATCTGCAGGAACAGGTAGGTGGCCGGCACGGCGAACAACAGGCTGTCAATGCGGTCCAGAAAGCCGCCGTGACCTGGCAGGCTGGTGCCGCTGTCCTTGGTTTTCAGGGCGCGCTTGATCAGGCTCTCGGCCAGGTCGCCCAGCTGACTGGCGCTGGCCACCAGAATGGAGTACAGCAGCGATTCCAGCGGGGACCAGATGCCGCTCAGGCTGGAGATCGTCAGCACGATCAGGAACCCGGCCAGCAGGCCGCCTATGGCCCCCTCGACGGTCTTGCCGGGACTGACTTCCGGGGCCAGCTTGCGGCGGCCGAAATAGTAGCCGCCAAAAAAACCCCCGATGTCGGCGGCGAAGGTGGCCAGCAGCGGCAGCGCGAAATACAGCAGCCCTGCCGTGGCGTCTGGGCTGTAGCGCAGCAGCAGGAAATAGCCCAGCAGCCAGGGAATGTACAGCAGGCCAAACACGCTGTAGACCACGCGCTCCAGCGGGCGTTCGCCGGGGCGCACCACCTCCATGACCAGCAGGTAGGCCAGCGCAATGGTCAGCACCACCTCGCGCCACGAGCCGCCGGGCCACGGCGGGGTCTGCGCCCACACCGGCAGGCTGGCAACGATGATGGCGGCGGCGAACACGCCCAGGCTGACCCGCCGCACGTCGATGTCGTTGCGGTCCAGCATGCGGACGTACTCGTAGAGCCCCATCACCGAGACGAAAATCAGCGCCGGCAGCATCGCCCACCAGCCGATCCAGATCATCACGCTGATAAGGGCGAAGCCCACCACCGACGTCAGGACGCGGGTGCTCAGGCTCTCCACGGCACCTCCAGCCCACGGTGGACCATGGCGGGCGTGGACCATGGGGGTCTTCCATGGTCCACGCGCCGCAGGTCACCGTCTGGGGCGGTCCTCACCCGAGGATTTCCTGCTCCTTCTTGTGGAAGGTACTGTCCACACGGGCAATGAACTCGTCGGTGATCTTCTGCACGTCGGCCTCGCCGCGCTTGATGTCGTCGTCGCCGATGCCTTCGAGCTTCTTGACATCATCCAGCGAGTGCTTGCGCAGGTTGCGGATGGCGATACGGGCGTCCTCGGCGTAGGTCTTGGCGTTCTTGACCAGATCCTTGCGGCGCTCCTCGGTCAGCACCGGCAGACTGATGAAGATGGTGTCGCCCTTGTTGTTGGGATTCAGGCCCAGATCGCTGTCGCGGATGGCCTTCTCGATGGGGGCCAGGGCGCCCCGGTCCCACGGCGTGATGACCAGCGTGCGGGCGTCGGGCGTGCTGACGCTGGCGACCTGATCGATGGGCATGGACTGACCGTAATAGTCCACGACGATACGCTTGAGGATGCCAGGGTTGGCGCGGCCTGTGCGCAGCACGCTCAGGTTGCTTTCCAGCGACTCGATGGCCTTGCCCATCTTCTCGCGGGTCTCGGCCTGAATGGTTTTCATGTCGGACATGGGGAAACACTCCTTGTGGATGAATGGGAAGACGAGGACCGAATGGCCGAGTTTACCCCGGCAGCGCGTGGGGAGAAGAGCAGAGCCGTGATCGTCTCGTGCGAGGTTCCCCCACCACGCGCCGTCCCGTCACGCCTGGATCAGCGTGCCCACCCGCTCGCCCCGGAACAGCCGCTCCAGGTTGCCCGGCTCGAACAGATCAAAGACCACGATGGGCAGGCCCTTGTCCATGCACAGCGTGATGGCCGTGGCGTCCATGACGGCCAAGCGGCGCTCGACCACCTCGTGGTGGGTCAGGGTGTCGAACCGGACGGCCTGCGGGTTCTTCTGCGGATCGCTGTCGTACACGCCGTCCACCTTGTTCTTGGCCATCAGCACCACCTCGGCGCCAATTTCCAGGGCGCGCAGGGTGCTGGTGGTGTCGGTGGTGAAAAACGGCGCGCCGTTGCCGCCGCCGAAGATCACCACGCGGCCCTTTTCCAGATGGCGCATGGCCCGGCGGCGGATGTACGGCTCGGCCACCGCTGCCATCGGGATGGCGCTCATGACGCGGGTGGGGCGTCCGGCGGTCTCCATCGCGTCTTGCAGGGCCATCGCGTTCATGACGGTGCCCAGCATGCCGATGTAGTCGGCGGTGGCGGGGTCCATGCCCACGCCGTTGCGGGCGCCGCGCCAGAAGTTGCCGCCGCCGATCACGATGGCCAGCTCGATCTCGCTGCCTTTCAGGGCCTCACTGATCAGCCGCGCCAGGCGGGCGGTGGTGTCGGGACTGATGCCAAAGCCCTCCTCCCCGGACAGAAACTCACCGGAGAGCTTGAGCAGAACGCGCTTGAACATGGGAGGCCACCTCGCAGGCAGGAGAAGGGGGGCAGGAAAAAGCCCGGCAACCGCTGGGGCCACCGGGAAGGGAAAGGACGCGGCCCGAAAAAAGAGGCGGCCATCTGCGCCGCCCCTCCTTGTTGATCACGAACCGATTTCGAACCGGACGAAGTTGTTCACCGTGGCGTCGCCCAGGTACTTGCCCACCGTCATGGAGTTGTCCTTGACGAATTTCTGCTCGGGCAGCACCTTGTCCTCGTAGAACTTGCCGATCTGACCCGAGACGATCTTCTCGACGATCTGCTGGGGCTTGCCCTCGTTCAGCGCCTTGTTGGTCAGGATCTCGCGCTCCTTCTCGATGTCCTCGCTGTTGACCTGCTCGCGCTTCAGGTACTGCGGGTTCTCGGCGGCCACGTGCAGGGCCACGTCCTTGGCCTGCGCCGCCGTGCCGCCGTCCAGGTCCACCAGCACGCCGATCTTGCCGTTGCTGTGGACGTAGCCGGCGATCTGCTGGCCTTCCAGGTAGGCCACGCGGTTCAGCACCAGGTTCTCGCCGATGCGTCCGGCGGCGGCGGCCACCACGGTGCCCACGCTCTCGCCGCCGTCCATCGTGAAGTTCTTCAGTTCTTCAACGTCGCTGGTCTTGGCCTTCAGCGCCGCCGCAGCCAGCTGCTCGACGAGCTGCTGGAAGTCGGCGTTGCGGGCCACGAAGTCGGTCTCGCTGTTGACTTCCACCATCGCGGCGGCGTTGCCGTCCACCACGAAGCGCACCAGCCCCTCGCGGGCCTCACGGTCCGCCTTCTTGGCGGCCTTGACGATGCCGCGCTCGCGCAGCAGGGCCACGGCCTTGTCCTCATCGTTGCCCGCGTCGGCCAGGGCCTTCTTCACGTCCATCATGCCCGCACCGGTCAGTTCGCGCAGTTTCTTGATTGATTCCAACATTTTGGTTCCTCCTGAAGTAGATTCACGGCAAGAATGGGGGGCGCGGCCCGCTTACCGCGCAGCGACGCCCCCCACTCTGAACCCGGGTTGAGCTGCGAATTGGGTTTAGCTGCGGCCCTGGGTGGTGGTGACCTGGGCGGTGTCGCCGCCCTCACCCTGCTCGGCGGCCATCATGCCGGCGTTCTCGCCGTCCACGCGCTCGCCGGAGACGTCCTCGCCGCCGCCCCGCGCTTCGACCAGCAGGTCGCCGATGCGGTGCGTGATCAGCTGGATGCTGCGGATCGCGTCGTCGTTGCCGGGCACGATGTAGTCGATCACGTCCGGGTCAGAGTCGGTGTCGGCCAGCGCGATCACGGGAATCCCGAGCTTGTTGGCTTCCTGCACGGCGATGACTTCCTTGGTGGGGTCCACCACGAAGATCGCGTCGGGCAGGCGGTTCATCTTGCGGATGCCGCCCACGAAGCGCAGCAGCCGCTCGCGCTCGGTGCCCAGGGCGATGCGCTCGGCCTTGGGGCGGTCATTGATGCGCTCGGACTCGAACAGGTCGTCGAGTTCGTTCAGGCGGTCGATGCGGGTGCGGATGGTCTTGAAGTTGGTGAGCATGCCGCCCAGCCAGCGGCTGGTGACGAAGGGCATGCCGGTGCGGCGCGCTTCGAGTTCCACGATCTCCTGCGCCTGCTTCTTGGTGCCGACGAACAGGATGACGCCGCCGCGCTCGGCGAGTTCCTTGATGAAATCGAAGCTGCGGTCCACCTGCTTGAGGGTCTTCTGCAGATCGATGATGAAAATGCCGTTGCGCTCGGCGAAGATGAAGCGCTTGAACTTGGGGTTCCAGCGCTTGGTTTCGTGGCCGAAGTGCACTCCGGCTTCCAGCAGTTGCTTCATGCTGATGTACGACATGGTGGGGCTCCAATAAGCGTTGAGGTGGGAAGAGTTTGCCGTCCTCGTGCCAGCCCAGCGTCTGTTCTCGCTGATCATTGGGCCAGGCCGATGCGCGACGCTCGAGCGCGCACGGCGGGTCACGGGGGCACCCAACCGAGGAGTATAGCGCCTCTGGGCAGGCGAGGGAAGCGGCCAGCGGCCACCTTCGGCACCGTGACAAGAGAAATGTGGGATCAGGAGTGCAAGACAACGACTCCCCCGCCCAGAGGGGGCGAGGGACTGGGGCAGTTCATAATGGAAAGACGCGGCCTTCAGGCCAAAGGGCTCAATTCAGACGGACGCTGTTGGTCAGGTTGCGGATGACCGCCTCGTTGCGCGAGTAATCCTTGACCTTGCCGGCGATGGTCAGCACCAGCATGCGGCCACCCGCGCTGGTGACCATCAGTTCGCGGCGCAGGTCATCGTCCTGGCCGGGCGTGGTAAACACGAACTGCGCCCACGGCGAGCCGCCCATCTGCAGCAGGCTGGACTTGAGGGTCTTGACGTTCGGCACCTGCGCGCGGATCACGGCGGGGAACTGCGCCACCAGTTTTTCCACCTCGTTGGCCGCCAGCTTGCTGGTCCGCCACTCGAAGGCCACGCTGACCTTGCGGTCCTCGGTCATGAACACCGCGTCAGGACGGCCCGCCGCCGAGGGAAAGGCGGCACGAATCCCGGCCTGGTTCAGGGTCAGGAGTTTGGCGTTGGGTTCCACAGAAAGCGGCAGGCTGTCCAGTTTCACCGGCACGGCGTGGGCCTGGCCTGGAATCAGCAGACCCGCCAGCAGGGTCACGGTCAGAAGAGGACGGATCATTTCGCTGTCAACCCTAACCTTCCCTGCCCGGCAGCTTATGAGCCGCCTGTGAGGAACGTGCGGCCTCCTGTCACCTGCGCGTCAGATTCCGGGGGGCTGCCCGGCGGAACTTCCACCCCTTCCCCGCCCAGCAGCAGTTGCACGAACGCCAGATCCAGCCAGCGCCCGAACTTGCGCCCCACCTGCCGGAACCGGGCCACCTGCACGAAGCCCAGCCGCGCGTGAAAGGCCAGGCTGCCCACGTTATCGGCGTCCACCCCGCCCAGCATGACGTGAAAGCCCCTGGCCCGCGCGTCCGCGATCAGCGCGAGCATCAGCCGGCGGCCCAGGCCCGCACCGCGCCGGCCCTCACGGATGTAGACGCTGTGTTCCACCGTCTGCGCGTAACCGGGTTTTTCCCGGAAGGGGCCGTAGGTGGCCCAGCCGAGCACCTCGCCCGACTCCTCCAGCACCAGTACCGGCCAGCCGGCGGCCTGCTTGTGATCAAACCACGCCAGTCGGGTGTCCAGCGAGACAGCTTCCAGGTCATACGAGGCGGTGGTGTGCAGCACCGCGTGGTTGTAGATCTCCAGCAGGGCCGGGACATCGGCGCGCGTGGCCGGACGGACGCGGGAAGGCGTCACACCTTCAGATCGTCCGGCGTGTGCGGGTCTGCTGAGCCGAAGCGGTCTTCCAGAAAGCGCTGGTGGGTCAGCAGTTCGCGCCCACCGGCCTGCAACGAGGCGTCGAGGATGCCCTGCACCGCGTCCAGCAGCAGATCGAGCTGTTCGCGCAGCAGATCACGGCCCGTCTTGTCACCCTCGATGGGCACCGTGTCGGCCCGCGTGCGCGGCAACTTCAGGTAGGCGCCCACGGCGGTGGGCACGTACTCCTCGCGGATGGCGCGGGCCAGATATTCGGCCTCGCTGCCCTGCTGGCCCAGGCCGTGCAGGTGGGTAAGCGCCTCCTTGGTCCGCAGGTTCAGCGCCACCAGCTGGGCGCGGGCCTCGCCGGGCAGGCGGCTGTCTCGCATCCAGTCGGTGTACGGATCGGCCGCAGGAGGCACGGACACTTTCGAGCCAGGCTCTTTGCGGCGGGCCTGTTTGGCCGAAACCCGCTCCTTTTCCTCCGCTTCCTTTCCACCAGTCCACGGGCCGAAGGAGAAGCCACCCGCGTGTTCGGGCAGCTCGGCGGGTGACGGTGCATCGGTGGCGGCCTTGCCCGCCCGGCCCACAAGCGACCACCCCGCGGTAAACAGCCAGATCAGGCCCATGATCGCCAGCGGAAAGACCATCCAGCCTGCCCCCGCCACCATGAAGAGGCTCGAGGCCACCAGCGCCGCCAGCAGCGCGGGCCAGCGCTTCTGCCAGTGGCCGAACGCGGTCGAGCCAAAATAGCCCAGCAACATGCCCGCCGCAGGATGCACGTCCCACTCTGCCCCCAGCACGGCCAGCAGCAGCAATAGGGCCGCCGCGAAGGCCACCGCCTCCCACTGCCGCCCGCGTTTGGAGAACAGCACCGAGGCGAACAGCCCCAGCGCGATGCCCGCCGCCGGGTGAACGATCCAGGCAACCGCTTCCATCAGTTCCGCTTCCCTTCACCGAACATGCCCTAGCCTACCGCTCCGGACTGGGCGAAAGGCGAACGGTACGCCGGGCCGCGCTCCCTCTGGCACCCCGGCGAGGCCCACCTCTAAAGATTGCACCGCGTTCAATTTCAGCCCTCCGCTCACCGGTTCCCTCTAGCCTGTACGGGATGAAGACTGCCGCATTTCTGGGCCTCGGCGCGATGGGCGTGCCGATGGCCGCCGCGCTGGCCCGCCGCGCCGCCGAAACGGGCGGGCGCGTCCTGGTCTGGAACCGTCATGCCGACAAGGCCCAGGCCCACGCCGCCGAGTACGGCACGCAAGCTGCGGCGCTGGAGGACATGGGGCAGGCGGGGGTGATCTTCAGTTGCCTGCCCACCAGCGCGGACGTGGACGAGGTGATCGGGCAACTGGAGGGGCACCTGAATCCCGGCACGGTCTGGGTGGACTGCACCAGCGGTCACCCGGATGCGGCACAGTCACAGCGCGCGCGCTTGCTGACGCGCGGCGTGCGGCTTCTGGACGCCCCGGTCAGCGGCGGCGTGAGCGGCGCGGTGGCGGCCACCCTGACCGTGATGCTCGGCGGCCCGGCGGACGAGGTGGAGGCGGTGCGCGGCGAGCTGGCCTTCGCGGGCAAGGCGGTGCATGTGGGCGACACGGGCGCGGGTTTCGCAGTGAAGGCGGTCAACAACGCGCTGCTGGCCGTGAACCTGTGGGCGGCGGGCGAGGGGCTGGCCGCGCTGGGTCGGGGTGGGGTGGACCTGGGTGCGGCGCTGACGGTCATCAACGCCAGCAGCGGGCGCAGCAACGCCACCGAGCACCTGATTCCGGCCCGCGTGCTGACCCGCGCCTTTCCGCCCACCTTCGGGCTGGGCTTGCTGGCCAAGGACATCGGCATCGCGCTGGACGTGGTGGGCGGCGTCAGGGGCAGCGCGCCGGTGCTGGCGCAGGTGGCCGCCCTGACCCGCGCCGCCGCGCAGATGATTGGCCCCGACGAGGACCACACCGCCCTGCTGAAACTGGTGGAGCAGATGAACGCACAGGAGATCAAATGACACAGCAAACGAACCACCCGCGCTTCGCCGTCGCCACGGACGGCGGGCTGGACGCCTTCGAGGGGCTGAACAACGCCGTGCCCGTCGCCCCGTTCTCGGTCAATTTCGGCAACACGAGCTACCGCACCGACGAGATCTCACGCGCGGACCTGTTCAAGGAGCTGCAAACCAACCCTCAGCATCCCACCAGCAGCCAGCCGACGCCTCAGGAATGGGCCGACGCGATCCGCGCTGCCGGCTCGCCACAGGTGCTGGCCGTGACCATCAGCGCGGGCCTCAGCGGCAGCCGCAACGCCGCCGATCAGGCCAGGGGCGTGCTGGACGGCATTGACGTTCGGCTGCACGATTCGGGCACGCTAAGCGCGGCGCAGGCGTTTCAGGTTCACGCCGCGCAGACCGCCGCGTTGCGGGGCGAATCGCTGGAAACGGCCTTGGACTGGGTTCGCGCCGTCCAGCAGGAAACCGAGCTGTACTTCACCATCGAGACCCTGGAATACCTGCGCCGGGGCGGGCGCATCGGGCGGGTGCAGGCCACGCTGGGCGGGCTGCTGAACCTCAAACCGGTGATCACGGTGGACAAGGCGACGGGCGCCTACACCAATGTCAGCCGCGCCCGCAGCTACAAGGGCGGCATCGAGGCGGTGGGCCAGCAGGTGACCCGCACCTACGGCGAGGGCACGCCGCTGCGCGTGGGCCTGTTGTACGGCAACGTCCGCGAGGACGCCGACGTGCTGCTGGAACAGTTGAGGGGAAGGCACCCCATCGTGTGGTCCGGTGCAGCGGGGGTCAACCCGGTGCTGAACGTCCACACCGGGCCGCGTGCGCTGGGCGTGGCAGCCGCGCCGGGCCAGTGGCCGTGGGAGCGGGGCAACCAGTAATCAGCCGGGGTCAGGACGGGGCGAAAGGAAGAATTCCCCCTGCCCCTGTCTCCCCTTTCAGCCAGCCCAGCACGGCGGCGCGGGCTTCGGGCCGGAAACCGTAGGCCAGCAGCGCGGGCGCATCGACGTCCAGCACAGCATAGGGGTTGTACAGGGCGATGTGCAGGTCCGGCTGCACGCCGATCAGGGCCGGGTGACGGTGGCGGGCGGTGGTGGCCAGAATTACCGGATCACCAGCGGCGCGGGCCGCGTGCCAGTTGATCTCGTCTGGCGTCTCGAAGGGGATGAGGTTGACGTCGTAGACCTGCCCCAGCTCGCGGGCCAGCGTTTCGGCGTCGGCTCCAGCCTCGCTGACCGTCTCGCGCACGGGCTGGCGGTGGGCGATCAGGGTGATGCGGGAACCGGGTTTGGGCGGGACTGGATTGCGGTAGGCCGTGAGGCCCTGCGCCCAAGCATGGCGCAGGAGGTCCGCGTCGTCCTGTGGATTCAGCGAGGTGTCCGCCCGCGCCGGGTACTGCCGGCCCAGCGCGTGCAGACGCTCCAGACTGGCCTCCATTTCCTGACGGTTCAGCCGATTCTGCAGCGCCGCGCCGATGGCCTCCAGCGTGGCCTCCTGCGCCTCTCGGCGGCCCAGGGCCATCACCAGATCGGCCCCCGCTTCCAGCGCCAGCACCCCCGCCTCGCCGCGCCCGTAGTGGTCATCGATGGCTTTCATGCCCATGCTGTCGGTGACGGTCACGCCGTCAAAGCCCCATTCCTGCCGTAGCAGTCCAGTTAGAATCCGGCGCGAAAGGGTGGCGGGATGCACGTCATCCAGCGTGGGGTAGACGATGTGGGCGGTCATCACGGCGGGCGTCCAGGGCAGCAGGTCACGGAAGGGGGCGAATTCGGTGGCCTCCAGCTCGGCGCGGCTCTTGTCCACGCGCGGCAGGGCCAGGTGGCTGTCCACCCGCGTGTCGCCATGCCCCGGAAAATGCTTGACGCAGGCGGCCACCCCCGCCGCCGCTAAGCCGGCCAGCGCCGCCCGCCCGTGCCGCGTGACGGTGGCCGGGTCCGCCCCGTAGGCCCGTTCGCCGATCACCGGATTGGCCGGGCTGACGTTCACGTCCAGCACCGGGGCGAAATTCCAGTTGATGCCGACGCTCCGGAGCTGGCGGCCCAGCGCCGCCGAGACGTCCTGGGTCAACGCCGCGTCGTCCGCCGCGCCCAAATCCATCGCGGACGGGGCGAAGGGCCAGAAGTCCGGGCGCAGAATCGCGCCGCCCTCATGGTCCAGGGCAATCAGCGCGTCCTCGCCCAGCACCTCGCGAAGATCGGCGCACAGACGGCGCAATTGCGCCACCGACTCGATGTTCTTGCCGAACAGACACACGCTGCGGACGCCGTATTTTTTGAGGTGCGCGGCCGTCTCGGCGTCCAGCACAGGGCCGGGAATGTCCACCATCGCGAAGGCGCCGGGCAGGGGTTGGGCAGTCATGGCCCGCAGGGTAACAGCCCCGAGGCGCAAATGAGGAAGCCCGACAACTTCTCAGGCAAGCGCGGCGGCGCGGCGCTACATTCTCGGCATCACGCCGCAATCCAACCTCCAGAGCCGTTCCCGTCCTCTGCCCGCTTTCGCCAGGAGTCACCCATGAAAAAAGCCTTTTCCCGTCCCGCCCTGCTCACCGCCGCCCTGCTCGCCGCCGCTTCGGGCACCGTCGCGGGCGCGCAGAAGACCCAGCTGGAGTTCTGGACGATCAGCCTTGCGCCGCTGTTCAACGATGAGATGAACCGGCTGGTGACGCAGTTTGAGAAGGAAAACCCGAACGTGTCCTTGAAGTGGGTGGACGTGCCCAGCAACGCGATGGAACAGAAGCTGCTGGCCGCCGTCGCCTCGGGCCGCCCGCCCGCCGCCGTGAACCTGTCCTCGGACATGGCGGTCAAGCTGGTGCAGCAGGGGGCGCTGGAGCCGCTGACGCTGGACGCCGCCGCGAAGAAGTTGTATTTCGAGTCGCCGCTCAGCACCTTCACCTTCGACGGCAAGGTGATGGGCGTGCCGTGGTACTGGGCGCCCAAGGTGGTGGCGTACAACACCGACATCTTCAAGAAGGCAGGGCTCGATCCCAACAACCCGCCGCGCACCATCCAGACCATCATCGCCGCCGCCAAACAGATCAAGGACAAGACCGGCATGTACGGCTTCATGCCCAACATTGGCGGCATCAACATGCTGTACCTGTTTCAGGAGGCGGGGCTGCCGGTGCTGGACAAGAGCGGCAACAAGGCGGTGTTCAACAGTCCCGAACACATCCGGCTGGTGCAGCAGTACGTGGATCTGTACAAGGCCGGGTACATCCCCGAGGACACCATGCGCCGGGGCTACACCGCCGCCACCGAACTGTATTCGTCGGGCAAGCTGGGCATGCTGATCACGGGGCCGCAGTTCATCATCCGGGTAGAGAACGACAACAAGGCCATTTACAACCTGACCAAAGTCGCGCCGTACCCGATCAACCTGGCCGGGAACGTGATCCACACGCCGCTGATGGGCTTCACGGTGCCCAAGGGGGTCAGGGACAGGGCGCTGGCGCAGAAGCTGGCGCTGTTCCTGACCAACGACGCCAACCAGCTGCAGTTCAGCCGGGTCACCAAGACCACCTTTCCCAGCACGGTCAAGGCCAGCACCGACAAGTTCTTCAAGCAGGGCGGGGCCTCGGCCATCGATCAGGGCAAACTCGTCGCCAGCACCGAGCTGAAGAAGGCCAGGGATCTGACCCTGAACTACCCCGACGCCAGCAAGCTGAACAAGGTCTTCAAGGACAACATCGAATCGGCGATGGCCGGACAGAAGACCGTGAAGGCCGCGCTGGACGACATCGTGAAGGCCTGGAACGCCAGCCTCTGAAGCGTCATGCAATGAAGCGGGGGTGTTCGGGGTGGCCCGGATGCTCCCCGTTTCTTTGCCTCGGAAGGACTGCCCACGCCGTTCCGCCCCTGCTTTCCCCAGCCACCAAAAGGATTTCACCGATGACGTCACCAAAAAGCTTCCTGGCATTGAGTCTCTTCGCTTTAGCCACCGCCCACGCCGCCCCCGCACAGATCACTCCCATTCCCGACGCCCGCGCCCAGGTGCCCAATACCCAGCTGGTGCCGCAGCCCAAGCGGGCGGAGTTTCCTGCCGGAACGCTGGCGCTGACGGGTCTGAGCGTTCGCACGTTGGGCAACGCCCCGGAACTGGGCTGGGCGGCGCGCGACCTGAAAGCCGAGTGGAAAACGCGGCTGGGCGCGACGCTGCCGGAAGCCACAGCGAGCAAACCGGCCATCACCATCGGCACGCTGGCCGACGCTGAGCTGGCCGCCAGGGCGAAAGCGGCGGGCCTGTCCACCACTGCCGCCGAGGGCTACGCGCTGTGGGTGGACGCGGGCGGCGCGTACATCGTCGGCGCGGACGCTCAAGGGGCTTACCAGGGCGCACAGACGCTGCGGCAACTGCTGACACCTGCGGGCCTGCGCTTCGCCAGGATCAGCGACTCGCCCGCGCTGAAGGAACGGGTGGCGATGATCTACCTCGATCAGTACAGCAAAGGGGTCAACGACGCGCTGATTCCCCTGCTGGCCGCGCTGAAATACAACGCGGTGCTGGTCATGAGCAACTACGTGCAGTGGGACACGGCGCGGGCGGGCGGCTACGCGCACCCCGGCGGCGCGAGCAAGGCCGAGGCGCGGCGGGTGGCGGCGCTGGCCCGCGAACACGGCCTGGAGGTCATTCCCCTGATCGAGACGCTGGGGCACGTCCAGTGGATGTATTACGGCGGCGCGAACAAGGACCTGTTTCAAGACCCGGACAGCCAGAATCCCTACGCCTACGACACCCTGAATCCGGCGACGTACAGCCGCGTCCTGTTTCCCATCTTCAAGGAGGCGGCGGAGGTCTTCGGGGCGAAGACCATCCACATCGGCCACGACGAGGTGCGCAACCGTGACCGCTTCCCCGCGCGGGCGAACGGCAAGGCGGCGGGTTTCGAGAAACTGTTCGTGGACGACACGGTCAAGATTCACGACTACCTCAAGTCGCTGGGCGTGAACACCATGATCTGGCACGACTCGGCGTTCTCGGATTCGGTGATCGCCACGCTGCCCGCCAAATTGCCGAAGGACATTCAGGTGGCGTACTGGAACTACGCGCCGGGCACGGACTACGACATGCTGGGGAGGATCGCCGGGCTGGGCTTCCCGGTGCTGGGCGCGTCGTGGGACGAGGCCGGCAACGCCGAGGGGCTGGCCCGCTCGGCGCAGAAGGCCGGGGCGCTGGGCATGATCCAGACGCGCTGGACGGGGTATTTCGGCAACCCGAGCATCTGGGACGGGCAGGCACAGCAGGGCGTGGCCTCCGTGCGGGCGGCGGGAGCGTTCTGGAACCCGGAGGCCAAAGCAGTCGTGAACGCAGAGTCGATTTATCGTGACCTGTACGCGCCCGTGGCCTACCGGGGAACGGCCGGCGCCACGGTCAGCCTGAGGGCCGCCGCCACGCGCAGCCTGACCGACGACGACGAGAAGGGCTGGATCGGCAAGGGGCCGGACATCGATCTGCGAAATCTGAAACCGGGCGTCCAGCAGATCGGCGCGTACCGGTTCGACATCTCCGGCGCGGTGATGCTCAGGGGAGCGCGTGGGGCGGTGGGTGACCTGCCCACGAAAGTCACGCTTGAGATCGGGCGCAAGGCCGACGCCGTCGCCTTCCTGCACACCACCGGCTGGCCGGGGGCGCTGGCCCGCGAGAACATCGGGCATTACGAGATCGAGTACGCCGACGGCAGCAAACTGGTGCAGCCGCTGGAATACGGACGGCACATCCGCGCGTGGACGGACTTGCTGCCCACCTCCATGATCCCGGCGCCCGGCTGGGCGGGACAGACGGCGGACGGGCTGGCCGTGAACGTGCCGATACTGGAATGGAAAAACCCCAAACCCGGCGCGGTCATTCGGAACATCACGCTGGTCAGCGAGGGCAAGAATGCCAATCCCGCCCTGATTGGACTGACCCTGATCGGCGGCGGAAAATAGAGTGCCACACACGGTTCTTCCGGTTGGCAGTGATGCGACAGCTTGACACCCCTCCGGCCTCACCCTACGCTTAGCCCACGTTCCACATTCTCACCCGCCCTCATTTCCTGATTGGCCTGCCTCGTGCCGGCGACGGGACATGCCTGGGTCCGGAGGATTCCTATGAAGAAGTTTCTACTGACCGCGCTGCTGACCTCTTGCGGCACCCTCTCTTCGGCCACCGCTGCCACGCTGGTCTTCGGCAACAACGGTGAGCCCGTCAGCCTGGAATCGGGCAACATCACCGACGGCATCAGCATTCTGGTGCAGCGCCAGATCTACGACACGCTGATCGACTTCAAGGACGGCACCACCGATCTGGTGCCCGGCCTGGCCACCTCCTGGACGCCCAACGCCAACTCCACCGCCTGGACCTTCAAGCTGCGGCCCAATGTGAAGTTCCACGACGGCACGCCCATGAACGCCGACGCCATCGTCTTCAACCTGCGCCGCTGGTGGGACAAGTCCGACGCCTACGGCTTCCGCGACCAGGGCCGCACCTTCGAGATCGTGGGTGACCTGCTGGGCGGCTTCAAGGGTGACCCCACCGCCGTGATCAAGGACATCGTCAAGGTGGACAACATGACCGTGCGGGTGGACCTGACCAAGTCCAGCACCGTGCTGCCCAACGTGCTGGCCGCCGGGTATTTCGGCATCGCCAGTCCCACCGCCATCAAGAAGGACGGCGCGAAGTACGGCACGCCCGCCAGCAAGGCCGTCGGCACCGGCCCCTTCATCTTCCAGAGCTGGCGCACCGGGGACCGCGTGACCTTGTCGCCCAACAAGTCCTACTGGGGCGTTAAGCCCAAGGTCGACAGCCTGGTGATCCGCAGCATCAAGGACGCCTCGCAGCGCCTGAACGAGATGAAGGCCGGCACCATCGACTTCGCCAACGACCTGACCCCCGACAGCCTCAAGAGCGTGGAGGCCGACAAGAATCTGGTGGCGGTCAAGCGCCCCAGCTTCAACGTGGGCTTCTTGAGCCTGAACAACAACAACAAGTATCTGAAGAACGACAAGGTGCGTCAGGCCATCAGCATGGCCATCAACAAGAAGGCCATCGTGGACGCGTTCTGGAACGGTCTGGCCGTCAGCAACGCCAGCTTCCTGCCGCCCGTGCTGGCCTGGGCCAACAGCTCCAAGGTGCCGGCCGACTACAAATTCGATCCCGCCGCCGCCAAAAAGATGCTGGCCGACGCCGGCTACCCCAACGGCTTCAGCGTGGACCTGTGGTACATGCCGGTGTCCCGCCCGTACTTCCCCAACCCCAAGCCGATCGCCGAGGCCATGGCCGCCGACCTGAGCGCCATCGGCATCAAGGTCAACCTCAAGACCGAGGACTGGGCCAAGTACCTGCAGGACCGCAACGCCGAGCCGGGCTTCGACATGTACATGATCGGCTGGACCGGCGACTACGGTGACCCCGACAACTTCTACGGTGCGTACTACGGCGAGAACGGCAGCAGCGACATCAGCTGGAACCCGCCCGAAATTCAGAAGCTGCTGGAGCAGGGCCGCGCCGCCGCCACCCAGGCCGCCAAGGCCAAGGTCTACACCCAGATCCACGACCTGACCTACAACGCGGCCTACCGCCTGCCCATCGCGCACAGCCAGCCGCTGGCCGCCGCCCGCACCTACGTCAAGGGCTGGGTGCCCAGCCCGCTGGGCAGCGAGGCCTTCAACACCATCACCATCGACGGCAAGAAGTAAGAGGCCGGCACGACGCTTGAGGAGGGCAGATTTCCGGGTGGAGGTCTGCCCTCCTCTTTTGAGGCGGCGGGTTGGCTGCGGGAGCATCTAACCCTCAGGCCGTCACACCGCTCCTGTAGCGCTTAAACTGCCCGGACGCCATGCCCCGACTGGCGCCGCTGTCTCTCTTTCCGTTTTCGTTCCGGTTTCGCACGTCCCGCGAAATCCAAGGAGGTCTGCTTTGGGCAGTTATCTGATCCGCCGCATCCTGCGGACTGTACTGGTGATGCTGGGTATCAGTGTGGTGGTGTTCGTCTTCGTGCGCTCGATCCCCGGCGACCCCGCCGTCGCCATGCTGGGCGAGCGGGCCACCCCGGCGGCGGCGGCGGCCCTGCGCGAGCAACTGGGGCTGAACAAGCCGTGGTTCTTCAATCCGGCCAACCCGCTGGACGCGCAGTATCCCAAGTACATCTCGGCGCTGGTGCAGGGTGACCTGGGCAGCGGGCTGAAAAGCAACATCCCGGTGGTCAACGAACTCAAGGCGCGCTTTCCGGCCACCGCCGAGCTGAGCATCGCTGCGCTGCTGTTCGCGCTGATTGTCGGGATGCCCGCCGGAATTCTGGCCGCCCTGCGGCGAAACAGCGGCTGGGACAACCTGGCCACCGGCATCAGCCTGGTGGGCGTGAGCATGCCGGTGTTCTGGCTGGGCCTGCTGCTGTCGTACTTTTTTGCGGTCAAGCTGGGTTGGTTGCCGCCCAGCGCCCGCCTGGGCTACGAGTACAACATCGAGCCGATCACCGGCTTCTACCTGCTGGATTCGGTGCTGCGCGGCAACGCCGGGGCGTTCTGGGACGCCCTGAAACACCTGATCCTGCCGGCCATCGCGCTGGGCAGCATTCCGCTGGCGATCATCTCGCGTATCACCCGCAGCAGCCTGCTGGACGTGCTGGGGCAGGATTATGTCCGCACCGCACGCGCCAAGGGGCTGGCCCCCAATTCGGTCACCATCAAGCACGCGCTGCGAAATGCGCTGCTGCCGGTGGTCACCGTGATCGGCCTGCAGGCAGGGGCGCTGCTGGGCGGCGCAGTCCTCACCGAGACGATCTTCTCGTGGCCGGGCATCGGCTCATGGGTCTACGACGCCATCGCGCAGCGCGATTACCCGATCATCCAGGGCGGCGTGATCTTCGCGGCGCTGGTGGTCAGCGTGGTCAACCTGCTGGTGGATCTCAGTTACGCGGCCCTCGATCCCAGGATTCAGTACAACTGATGAGGAGGGCCAATCTATGACCACCACGACACCCTCCACCACCGCGCCCGCCAAAAAGCAGGAGAGCATCTTCTGGCGGCGCTTCCGCAAGAGCACGCCGGGCAAGGTCGGCGGCATCATCGTGATCCTGTTCGTGCTGCTGGCCGTGTTCGCGCAGGTGCTGCGCCCCTACGATCCCACCACGGACCGCAATTACCGCCTGAATCTCAAGCCCCCCAGCATCACGGCGCTGTGGAACCCGGACGCCAGGGAAACGTACACCGACCCCGTGACGGGCAAGACCAACCTCTGGGCTGCCCCGTTTGGCACGGACAATCTGGGCCGCGACGTGTTCACGCGCGTGCTGCACGGCACCCGCATCTCGCTGAAGGTGGGCGTGGTGTCCACCATTCTGGCACTAGTCATCGGCTCGCTGCTGGGCGTGCTGGCCGGGTATTTCGGCGGCTGGCTGGACAACGTGCTGGGCTACCTGAGCGACGTGATGCTGGCCTTTCCCAGCATTCTGCTGGCCATTGGCTTTGCCAGCATCTTCAGCGTGGACAATCCACCGATCCTCATCGCCGCGATGGACCGACTCTTCGCGTTGAGCAGTCCACAGCTGGTGACGGCCATGCTGGCCGTGTCTCTGGTGCAGGTGCCTGTCTATCTGCGTCTGGCCCGCAGCGTGGTCCTCAGCGTCCGCGAGCGCGAGTTCGTGCAGGCCGCCGGAGCACTGGGCGCGTCGCAGGGGCGTATGATCTTCCGGCACGTGCTGCCCAACAGCCTCTCGCCGCTGATCGTGCAGGGCGCGCTGAGCATCGCCACCGCCACCATCGAGGTGGCCGCCCTGGGCTTCCTGGGCATCGGCGCGCAGCCCCCGCTGCCGGAATGGGGCACCATGATCAGCGACTCGCGCTCGTACTACGTGGATTACCCCTGGACCATGATCTTCCCCGGTCTGGCCATTTTCCTGACGGTGCTGGGCTTTAACCTGCTGGGCGACGGCCTGCGGGACGTGCTGGACCCGCGCAGCACCCAGTAGCAGCACCCAGTAGCAGCACTCAGTAACAGACGGTCCTCCTTTCTTCCCCTCTTCTTGATGGAGAGGGGTTTTCTTAGGCCAGCGCCGCCACCGCTCCAGTCAGCTCCCCGGCGTGAAAGCGCTGGCCGGTGGCGTGGGCCAGCTGGCGGGCCAGGCGGCGGGTGTGCAGCTCAGTCAGGTCCAGCAGGGTGGCCCCGCCGGGCGCGGTCTGGAGCTGTCCCGTCAGGTCAATGATCGTGTGGTACGGCTGGGCCAGTCCCGCCGGGAGGTGGCCACCCGTCAGCACCAGCAGGTCCGCCCGCTCGGCCAGTCCTGCCAGGGCCGAGTCCTGACGGCTGACGGGAAAGGCGCGCACGCCTGCCGGAAGGTCACGGGCGGCCCGCTCGGCGTCCGGGGTGTTGGCGGCCGCCACGCCCACCGCCGAGAAACCCAGACGGGTCAGCGGCAGGGCCAGCGCCAGATCGTGCATGTCGGTGCCCAGCAGCAGTGCGCTGGCCCCGCGCGAGGCGTAGCCGCTGGCCTCCAACGTGTCGCCCAAAGCGTCGGCCAGGGCGAAGGTGCCATGCGCGCCTGCCGTGAAGGCCACGGCGTCCACCCGGCCCACCCGGCGGGCACTGGCGTCGGCCTGCGTGGCCTCGGCAGCCCGGACCTCCTGGCTGCGGTGGACCAGCGCGCCGCTGAACCCCAGCGTCATGCAGGCGTCCATGACTTCTTTCAGATGGTCCGTGGGGGTGGCGAGAGCCACCAGCCCCAATTCACGCAGGGCGCGGGCAGCGGGGGCAGGGTAGCCGATCAGGGCTAGAGGCGTGTCAGACGCTTGCATTGTGGGCAGTGTAGCAATCACAAGGGTTGGAACGCATGGGCGGGCTACAGCGCCATTCTTCCCTGCCGCATGGCCCGGAGACCTGCCACGACGACGAGAACAGCCCCCGCGATCACGCCCACCGCCACCAGCAGCGTATCCGGGCGGGCCAGATACACGCCCAGGAAGGCCCACAGCAGCACGGCGGCAAAGGCGTAGTCGCGATACCGCAGCAGGAAGAAGGTGCCCACCAGCCCCGCGATCACCACCAGCAGGGCGGACCACAGCTGTGCGCCGATGCCCAGCACGCCGTCCGTAATGCCCGCGCTCACCAGAAACGCCGTGATGTTCGCCATCGTCGCCACGCTGATCCAGGCCAGATACAGGCTGGCGGGAACTTGCAGCGCCCAGAACTCGCCGCTCAGGGGCTGCAGGCCGCGCACCGTCAGGTACAGCCAGATCAGGCTGCCCAGCAGCGCCAGCATGATCACCACACTGAGACCGAAGGTGAGGCTCTGAAAGGCGAACAGCCACGCCACGTTCAGCAGGTTGCCCAGCAAAAAAGGCCAGAACAGGCGGTCATAGCGCGGGCCGCGCCCGGCGGGCAACGCCTGATACACCGCAAACACCGCCAGCCCCAGGAAGATCGGCCCCCACACCGCGAAGGTCAGCCCGGCCGGCGTGAAGGCGTTGGGCAGCGAGTCGCTGATCTGACCGTTCGTATTGCCGAACAGCGGCAGCGCGTTGCTGAGATAGTTCATCACCAGCGTCAGTACCGTCGCCAGCACCAAGGTCACCTGCCGCGCAATTCCAGTCATGCCTGATCATAAGGGGCCTCAAAAAAACCATCCGTCGCATGAATGACGGATGGAGACATGGAGCCTGAGTTTTCCCGTTCTAGGCTGCGCCCAGATAGCCGCGCTCGAAGGCCAGTTGATGCTCCAGATCATCGAGGGCTTGACGGTACAACCCGCCCTCCAGCCCAGGCAACAACGCCAGAAAAGTTGCGGCGTCGGCCAGCGTGTCGTGGGCGCTGCGGTGCGTCCAGCCTGGTCCCTCCGCCATCAGGCAGACGCGGCCGGAAGCCAGAAGAAACCGCACACGGCCCTGGTCTGTCCGCGTGTCGCTGAAGTGGCGGGTAACGTTCATGTCCCCAGGATAGAGCGCAGCCCATGACGCTGCCGTCACCCAAAATGACGATGCCTTTAGATACGGGTGGGGCAGAACCACCCGTTTCGCTTTGCCTCAATACTTATAAAAGCCTTCTCCACTCTTGCGCCCCAGCAATCCCGCCTGCACCATCTTCCGCAATAGCGGCGAGGGGCGGTACTTGTCGTCGCCCAGCCCCATGTGCAGCACCTCCATGATGCTCAGGCAGGTGTCCAGGCCGATGAAATCCGCCAGCGTCAGTGGCCCCATCGGGTGGTTCATGCCCAGTTTCATGATGCCGTCAATGGCTTCGGGTTCGGCCACGCCTTCCATAACGCACTGGATGGCCTCGTTGAGCATGGGCATCAGGATACGGTTAGACACGAAGCCGGGAAAGTCGTTGCAGGTCAGCGGCGTCTTGCCCATCTTTTCGGCGGTCTGGGTCACGAACTGCGCTGTCTCGTCGCTGGTGGCATAGCCACGAATCACTTCCACCAGGGCCATCAGCGGCACCGGGTTCATGAAGTGCATGCCGATAAAGCGATCCGGGCGGCCCGACGCCGAGGCCAGCGCGGTGATGGGAATGGAACTGGTGTTGCTGGCGAGGATGCCTTCGGGCTTGACGATCCCCCCCAGTTGCTCGAACAGGGCGTTCTTGACCGCCTGGTTCTCCACGATGGCTTCCACCACCAGATCGCAGTCGGCAAAGTCCTGCATGTGCGTGGTGAATTTGATGCGGCCCAGCACCTCATCCGGCGTGGCGTCCAGCCTGCCCTTCTCGTGCAGCTTGTTAAGGCTCTTCTCGATGACGCCCCGGCCCCGATCCAGATACTCCTGCTGAACGTCCTGCACGATCACGTCGAATCCACTCTGCGCGGCCACCTGCGCGATGCCGCCGCCCATCTGCCCTGCTCCGATGACTCCGAATTTCATAATGGCTCCTATGTCGCCGGTCTAAAGGTCTAAAAGTCAAATCGTCTAACCGCTGAAGCAAATCTTTTGGCGGTTAGACCGTTAGACGGTTTGACAGCTTGACCCACTTCACTCCACTAGCGCCACGCCCTCAAGCTCCAGCGCCCGCCCGCGCTTGACCGGGGTAAACGGCGTGAAGGCGTACTCCGAGCAGCCTTCTAGCACGAAGGGATCGTCCTTGAAGAGGTCGCGCAGTTGCTCCTCGCTCTCGGCCTGCGCCACCAGCACGCCGCCGGTATTGTCCAGCTTGCGCCCGGAGGTCAGGAACACGCCGGAGCGGTAATGCTGGTCGAGCCATTCGCGGTGGCGGGGCGTGACGGCGGCCAGTTCGTCGCCGGATTTGGTGTAGCGGCTTTCGATGATCCAGAGGGTGGGCATGGGGGAAAGTCTAAGGGTCTGAGGGTCAAAGGGTCTAAGAAAAGCCCTTGCGCCCTTCCTTAGACCCTTCGACTCTTGACCCTTAGACCCGCTTCACCGCCAGCGCCAGCCCATTGCCCCCGCCCATGCACAGCGTCGCAATCCCGGTTTCCTTGTCCTGCTGCTTCAGCGCGTGCAGCAGCGTGACCAGAATCCGCGCGCCAGACGCGCCAATCGGATGGCCCAGCGCCACCGCGCCGCCGTTGACGTTCACGCGTTCCGGGTTCAGGCCCAGCTCGTTCATCACGGCGATGCTCTGAACGCTGAACGCCTCGTTGAGTTCCCACAGATCTACGTCTTCTGCGCTCCAGCCCAGCTTTTGCAGCAGCTTGGTGGTGGCCGGCACCGGGGTCATCATCACCCATTCGGGGGCCAGACCGCCCGTCGCGTAGTCCACGATCTCGGCCAGGGGGGTCAGGCCGTGGGCGGCGGCGGCTTCCTCGGACATGATCAGCAGGCTGGCGGCGGCGTCGTTCAGGCCCGGCGCGTTGCCCGCCGTGACCGAACCGTCCTTTTTGAAGGCGGGCTTCAGGCGGGCCAGCGTCTCTGGGCTGGTGTCGGGGCGCGGCCCCTCGTCGGTGTCCACTACCGTGTCGCCCTTGCGGCCCCTCACGGTCACGGGGACAATTTCATCCGCAAAGCGTCCGGCCCCCTGCGCGGCGATGGCCCGCTGGTGGCTGCGGGTGGCGAAGGCGTCCTGCTCCTCACGGGAAATCCCGTATTTGTCGGCCACGCGCTCACCGGTCAGGCCCATGCCCTCGTCGTTGATGCTGCACCACAGGCCATCGTGGGTGTTGGCGTCCAGCACCTGCGCGTGGCCCAGGCGGTAGCCTTTTCTGGCCCCCGGCAGCAGGTACGGCGCGTTGCTCATGCTCTCCATGCCGCCCGCCAGCACCGCCGACTGATCCCCGGCGCGGATGCTCTGGGCGGCCAGGATCACGGCTTTCAGGCCGCTGCCGCAGACCTTGTTGATGGTCAGCGCACCCACCTCGTTGCTCAGACCCGCTTTGAGGGCCGCGTGCCGGGCCGGGTTCTGTCCGCTGCCGGCCTGCACCACCTGACCCATGATGACTTCCTCGATCACGTCCGCCGCCAACCCCGAACGCCGTAGGGTTTCGGCCAGCGTGATGCTGCCCAGTTCCACGGCGCTCACGTCCGAGAGTGCCCCTAAAAACTTGCCTGTCGGCGTGCGAGACGCCGCCACGATCACTGCTTTGCTCATGGCAGTCAGGATAGCGCGGCGAGCCTAACGGGCGTTAGGTAGACCATGACCATGCCCGCTATCATCTGCCGATGGGTCTGAAGTTCAGGAATCAATGGGCGGCGTAACCCTCGGCCTGCTGGCGGCGCTGGCGTGGGGCTTCGCGGATTATCTGGCGCAACCGGCCTCGCGGCGCATGGGGGCCATGCGGGCGTCCTTCGCCGCACAGGGCTTCGGCGCGGCGGCGCTGCTGGTCTTTCTGGTGCTGACCGGCACGGGTCTGTTTCCCACAGACGCGGTGGCATGGGCCTGGGCGCTGGGGGCGTCCACGCTGATGACGGCGGGCGGGCTGGCCTTTTACCAGTCGCTGGGGCTGGGGCAACTGGCGGTGGTGGCCCCGATCATGGGCAGTTACGGGGCCGTGACCACCGCGCTGGCGTGGCTGAGCGGCGAACGCCTGAGCCTGCTGACCGGCCTGGGGCTGCTGGGCGTGCTGGTGGCGGTGATTCTGGTTTCGCTGCCCCAGAACACGGAGGGCTTTCAGTCCACCCCCGCGCAGATTCAGGGCGCGTGGTGGGCCATCTTCGCCGCCGTGGTGCTGGGCGCGGGCTTCTTCGTCATCGGCTACGGCCTGACCCCCCGCGTGGGCGGCGTGCAGGCGACGTGGATTCTGCGCGTGTGCACGCTGATCCTGACCTTCGTGACGCTGCGGGTCTGGCAACGGCGCCGCACTGGCCTGCGCCCCGCCGACGGACCGGGGGCGCTGAAGTACGCCGGCTGGTCTGGCCTGCTGTCCACCGGGGCGATCCTGGTGACCGCGCTGGGGCTGGGGCGCGGCGAGGACAGCGTCGTGACCGTGCTGGGCAGCATGTCCATCGTGCTGACCACCGTGCTGGCGCTGCTGCTGAACCGCGAACGCCTGGGCGCGGTGCAGTGGGCCGGGGTGGGGCTGGCCCTCTTCAGCACCGTGCTGGTGGGCCTCAAGTAGGGGAAACAACCATCACGCGCTCAGCCAGGATGGGCCGACAGCCAGACCTGGGCCAGCGTCAGCGCCCCGAACAGCAGGAACAGCATCACGGGAAGCCAGCGCCGCAGCCAGGCACGGGTGCTTTCTTTCATCCCCGGATTATGGCGCGAGCAGGGACAGCACGTGGTTATCAAAACCAGGAAAGCCGCTGGCCTCATCCCTGGCGGCTGGGTGATCCCAGGCGATCATGCGGACGGCCACCAGTCCCGCGTCCCGGTGAATGACCAGGAATTGCCCCAGATGACCGTCATGCCGGAAGCCGACGCTTGGGCCGTGTTCCTCAATCAGCCATTCCCACCCTGGCGCTATGGGCAATTCTGGGGCCACCAGACCGGCCATACGCATCAGGTTCGACAGCCCGGCACGGTCAACCTGCTCGCAGAGGCATTGGCGCAGCGCAGTCAGCTGCTGTGGGGTTCCCCCCAATTCGGCGACGTTCCGGACTTGCGTTTCCGTGATGGTGTAGCGCCTCCAGGCGAACAGCATCCACCATAGCAGGCCCATTTCGTTGTCCAGAGGCGTGGCCGGGCGCGTACTCTCCTCAATCCACCCGCGCGAGATCAATGGCGCTCCGTCTACCTCTCCCCCATCCAGCGCCAGTTGACCCAGCCGGGCCAGATCGCGGGGGCGCAGGCTCAGCCCTGCCATACCGTGTGGGTTGCCCGCCCTATCGCGCACCCAGGACCAGTTCTCGATGCCCAGCGGCCCGAACAATTCGGCACGGGCAAAGTCGTCTGCCTTTTGCCCGGTGGCCTGCTCCAGCACGCCGCAGATCAGGTTGGCGGCCTTGTTGTTGTAGGCGAAGTGGGTGCCTGGCGCCTGTTCCAGCTCCGCACACAGGGCCAGCTGCACGAAATCGGGGCTGGGGTAGATCTCCGGCATCGTGCCGGGCATGTTTTGCAGGCCGCTGGTGTGGGTCATCAGGTGGCGCAAGGTCACGCCCCGCTTGCGGCCCTGTTTCCATTCGGGGTACAGATCACTGATGGGAACATCCGCTCCCGGCAGGTGTCCCAGGGTGACGGCCCGCCCGACAAGCAGGCTCAGAACCGCCTTAGTCACGCTCATGGTTTCGATAGGACGGTCCCGACCGCCGTCCAGAATCTCGTCGATCAGCACTCTACCGTCCTGCATCACGATCAGGGCGCTGCTGTGGGTGTCCCGCGCCTCCTGAACCAGCGCGTCCAGACGGGCCTGTGGGATGGGCATGCGGGCAGCTTAACGCCAAACAGGGCGGACCAGAATCGTGTTTTCAGACCACCCTGCATCTAGTCAGCCGCGGCCTCGTGCTTTCCCTTCCGCCGTCCACAGGGGTACTGAGGGCCGCCCCATACTGGAGACAGGACAGGCCACGTTGATCTTCTCCTGGCCGGCACAGCTGGCGTGGAACGGTTGTTGCGCGAGCTGCCGGGGGCATGTCCAGCGCAGCGGTGAGACGCGGGGGCACAGTCACGACGGGATGGGAGGCCAACAGTCCTTCGCCCACCTGACCGGGCGTATGCTCCGCGCATGACCGCTGCCCATCTTCTCCCCGCTGTGTCCCGGTTGATCGCGGGAACGGCGCTGTGCGTCGTGGCCGGGCTGCTGACTCCATCCTCCTGGCCCTGGGAAGCGCGGGTGCTGGTGGGCTGGGTGGTGTTCTGCCTGAGCATGCTGCTGTGGTTGCGCATGCTGCTGTGGACCTCCTCCCCGGAGCGGACACGCGCGCTGGCCCTGCGCGAGGACGACACGAGGGCACTGGCGGACGGCATAACGCTGACGGCCTCGCTGGTCAGTCTGGTGGGCGTCCTCTTCGCGCTGCATCAGGCTGGGATAGAAAAGGGCCTGGCGGCGGCGGCGCTGACTGTGCTGGCCGTACTGACCGTCGCCGCCTCCTGGCTGCTGGTCCACACCGAGTACGCCCTGCACTACGCCCGGCTGTATTACCGCGATGGCGGCGGCGTGGCCTTTCCAGAAGGACCGGACGGCACCCTCCAGGACCCCGATTACCGCGACTTCGCCTACCTGGCGTTCACCATCGGCATGACCTTTCAGGTCAGCGACACCGAGATCACCACCCGCGCCTTTCGCCGACTGCTGCTGGGCCACGCGCTGCTGTCGTACCTGTTCGGCGCGGTGATCGTGGCCGTCACGATCAACGGGGTGGCTGGTCTGATCGGCTAAGTATGCCGCACTTAACATCTAGATAAACCTTGTCCCGAGGATCTTCAGCCCGGTGAGGAGGGCCGCCCGAAGTTCAGCGACCGAGTTGTAACAGCGGCGTGGCAGCAGGATGCCCTTGAGTGT